>NZ_JBVHLF010000110.1:0-18376 GCF_055559155.1 Kitasatospora sp. NPDC024654 | reverse complement strand
ATCATCAGGGGTCGCGTCCGCTGCTTCCCCACCGGGGCGCCCTCCCGCCAGCCCTCAGGTCATCTCATGATCCGAGAACGCATCGGCCCTGGGTGGTGGCCCGCCACCATCCGTGCCGCCACCGTCGTGCATCACCATCACAACCTGCACCAGCACGACCACCGGCACTCGCGTACTCCCCGGCCCCGAGAACGTCGGGATGGGGCTCGGGTCCCACGTTGTCGAGGTCGCCGACGCCACCAAGGCCGACGAGTAGCTGCTGAGTTTCGAGAGCACCTCGGGTGCTCGCCGGTGATTCCCAGCGTTCGAACAACAGGCGCAAGCAGCCAGCACAGGGATGCGTGCTCACCCCGTGCCACACGCGCGTGGGACAAGCGGCCGTGCAGGGCGATCCCTCGTTCGGCCGTGGTGGGGGCGTGTCTGCCTGTCTCATCGTCAATGCGACGTATACATCGCATGTTGTCAGTTCTTCACAGCTCTCGGTCTTACTGATCCCAGACCATCGCAGCTCGTTGTTGGGACGTGGGCCGTGGCACTGGTTGCGAGGAGAGAGCGATGCGTCTGGCTGGTCTACGCGAGTCCGCAGGTGAGCCTGCACCTTGCGGTCCGAGGTTCGAAAGCAGTGGGCCGTGGCCCAGGCCATGGGTACGGGCCTGTGCGGCCGGACTGGCCCTGATGGCCGGCCTGGTCGGGCCGGTGCTGACCCCGTCAACGGCCATGGCCGCTGCGAGCCAGAAGGGCTACGTCGTCAACGCGTTCAGCAACACAGTGATGGTGTTCGACACTGCCACCAATACCGCGATGACGACCATCCCCGTCGGCACCACCCCGGACGACGTCGAGGTCACCCCGGACGGCAAACATGTCTACGTCGCCAACCGCTGCTCGGACAACGTGTCGGTGATCGACACCTCGACGGACACCGTCACCACCACCATCCCCCTGCCTGCCGGCGACCAGCCGGTCGATGTGGCGATCACTCCGAACGGCCGTCACGCCTACGTCCTCTCCTACCCGAACGACCTCTCGGTGATCGACACCACCACCAACACCGTCACCACCGACATCCCCCTCCCCACGGGCAGCGATCCGCGATTCGTCGCGATCACGCCCGACGGCAAGCACGCCTACGTCACCGAGTTCGGACTCGGTCAGGTGCAGGTGGTCGATACCGGCACCAACACCATCACCACCACCGTCACCGGCTTCATCCAGCCTTCGGGGGTCGCGATCACCCCGGACGGCCTTCACACCTACGTCAGCGACTTCTCCGCCAACAACGTGTCGGTGATCGACACCACCACCAACACTGTGGTTGGCTCCCCCATCCCCGTCGGCAACTCCCCATACGGCATCGCGATTACCCCGGACGGCCTCCACGCCTACGTAGGCAATATCAACGACGCCACGGAGTCGGTGATCGATACCACCACCAACACCGTCACTACGACCGTCACCGTTGGCAGCAGCCCCTACAAGCTCGCGATCAACCCCGACGGCAAAGACGTCTACGTCACCAACCTCGGCTCGAACAGCGTGTCGGTGATCGACACCGCCACCAACACCGTCTCCAACTACAGCCTCAACAGTCCGTTCGGTGTCGCGATCACCCCGGTCAGTCAGCCCTCCTCCCTGACTATCAGCAAGACGCACAGCAAGAACTTCACGCGCGGCGAGCGGGGCGTCTACACCATCACCATCGGCAATGCCGGGCCCGGACCGACCGACGGTACGACCGTCACCGTCCACGACACCCTCCCCCCGCGGCTCACTGCCCGCCGCATCAGCGGGGATGGATGGACGTGCGACCGGACCACCCTCACCTGCACCCGCAGCGACATCCTGAGGGCCGGCAGCAACTACCCGCCCATCACGCTGACGGTCGAGGTCTCCTGCGACGTCCCGCGCCAGGTCACCAACACCGCCACAGTCAGCGGTGGTGGTGGCGGCACTGCCACCGCCACCGACCCGACCACCATCAAGCGCGAAGCAGAACACTGCGACCGCCACCACCACGGGTAGGTCCAGGGCGCTGGTAGTTCAGCGGGGGCGGGCACCCGTCCCCGCTGCCGTCTCGCTACGGCTGGAGCGATGCCCGCTGCCTGTCAGCGCGGGATCGAAGATGCTGTGAGGCCCAGACGGAAGGCAGAGGAAGGCACTGCCAAGGCGGGCCGGGTCCCAGAGGGAAAGCCGGCCCCGGCCGCGGCGACGGCCGAGGACTCGACGAGGTTGGCAAACGGGCCGACCGGCGATCAGCAGCCGGGCCCAGCGATCCCCTGCCACCCGGCGCCACTTGCAGGTCCCGCCGACGAATGCGCCCGTCACCTTCGCCCGACAGGCTGCGGTCCGTGCGTGTCCATTTCCTCAGGCGGCCTCGGGCCGCTCATAGCGCGCGTGGCAGCGGCTCGGACGACTCGATGACCTCGAGCAGGGGCTTCTCGACGACCGGGACCACCTCGCCCACGGTCACCTCGCGGCTCAGCTCGTTGGAGAGCGAGGTCACACCAGCGTGGCGGATCCCGCACGGCACGATCCGGTCGAACCACGTGTTGTCGGGACTGCAGTTGAGCGCGAAGCCGTGCCTCGTCACGCCCCTGGCGACCCGGATCCCGATCGCGGCGAGCTTGCGATCCTGGCGCCGCTGCCCCGCGTTGAACGGAGCGGCGCTGTCACGTTGATGAGCGCGTGTCAGGCTGAGGGTGTGCCGGGGTGCGGTGGGGTGCCTGGGTCAGGCCGTGGTGGGCAGGCCGATGGTCTCGGTGACGTGGTCCCAGATGGTGAAGCGGAGGGTCATCTCGAGTCGGTGTTCGGCGGCGGTCAGAAGGTGACGTCGGGGTCGGAAGTGGGGTGAGATGCCGCTAAACGCGGACAGGAACCGTTGCGTGGATCCGGGTGAGCGGAAGCCCTTCATGGCGCGTTCGCGCTGGCGGGTGGGCTGGTGGGAGTTCTCGGCCCGGTTATTCAAGCCCTTGTGCGAGCGGTGCTCGACCGAGGCCATGAGCTCGCGGTGCGCGACCGGGTAGCTCTTCAGCTTGTCGGTGACCAGCACCCGCGGAACGCGCCGCTGTTTCTTCATCAGCCTGGCCATGAACCGCTTGGCGGCCTTCGCGTTCCGGCGGGACTGGACAAGGATGTCCAGGACGTTGCCGTGCTGGTCGACGGCCCGCCACAGGTAGTGCCGCACCCCGCTGATCTTCACGAAGACCTCGTCGAGATGCCACTTGTCGCCGGCCGCGGGCCGCCGCCGGCGCAGCCCGTCCGCGTAGACCTGCCCGAACTTGGCGCACCAGCGGCGCACCGTCTCGTAGGAGACGATCACGCCTCGCTGCAGCATCAGCTCCTCCACCTCGCGGAACGACAGCGGAAAGCGGAAGTACAGCCACACGCAGTGCGCGATGACCTCCACCGGGTACCGGTGGCCCCTGTACGACGGCGACACGCTCTCCACGACAGGACCCTCCCAGCCACAACCAACCCGGAGATCATCTCACTCATCGATCAACGTGACAGCACCTGCGCACATTGGTGTGACCGACGTCCCTGGCCAGCAGCCGCGTGGTCAGGGGCTGCCCGGGCCGGTACCGGGGCAGCGTGTGCACGATCCGCTCATGCAAGGTGGGCGCGGCGGGCGGGGCGCTCTCACCCGGGACCGGGCCGGCGGTAGGCGGCGTATCGTCCTCGCCCCGGCGTTGAGAGGGCACCGTGCCCGGTGAGGGAGCAGTCGGACCGCGCTCGCCTCGCGCGCCGGCCGGCCGGTCGCTTTCGGTTGACGTCGAGAAGAGCTGCTCGTCTGTCGCCGGGGCGCCGTGTTGCCGGGCCTCCTGCGCCTGCGCCGTCACCCGGCTGCCCGCCTCCGACGGCCGTGTGTCGGCGTGTTCGGCCACAGGCTCGCCGGGGCTGTCGGTGCCGGCCGCGGGAGCCGGCCGGGGCGCATCGCCCGCGTCAGGGGTCTCGGGGGCCGGTGCCTTGTGCGGCGCGGGGGTCTGTGCACGGGCGTCGAGCCCGGGCAGTGGTGGCACGCTTTCCAACCACTGCCGCAGCGTGCGCGTTTGAGCGATGTAGGCCTCGGCCCGTTCTTCGAGCCTCCTGAGGACAGCAGCGGCCGCCGGAGGATCGGCCAAGGCTGCTTCCCAGGTCAGGCTGATCCTGTCCATGGCCGCCACCCTAGGACCCACGCCGCAGCGTGCGGCCACCCACAGGCATATCTCCACCCTGACGAGTGATCCCCCCGCCGTGATGCGGCGGCTCGAACCCACAGGGCGTCAGCAAAGCGCTGGCGCAACCGCATCACGGCGCCACGCGCAGTCCTGCGTGCGGCCTGCCACTCGAACGCACCCCGCCCAGATGCCATTCCAATAGCAGCAGAGGGAGGGTGGAGACATGGACGTGCCGCGCCTGCCCCCACCGCGCCTACGAAGAGTCGCCCACGTCGTGCTGCTCGACCGCGCGGGCCAGCGCGTACTGTTGCACCGCCGCGGTGGGCTCTGGTGTCCTGCACAGACCGAGGTCCACGCCGGGCAGTCCTACCAGGACGCCGCCCGCCGTGCCGCGCTCGCGTGGTGGGGACTCCACGAGGCGCGTATCGCGAAAGTGACCGGACGTACCTGGGCCCCATCCCGGGAACCGGGCACGCGCACCGAGCGGTGCCTGCTCCTCGCCCTGCTCCCGACCGATGTACCGCCCCCCACCGGCGCCGATCCCGGCGCCGGCCCGATGCGCTGGTGGGCACTCGAACACCTGCTGAGCCACGATGCGGCCACCAGGCCGATCGAGCTCGGGGCCTTCCTCGACGGCTACCTGCACGGATGGCTGCCCGACGGCCAGCACACCCTGGACTGGTAACGGCATACCGCCATCGTTCACCGGTTCGGGGGACAACGCAGCCACCGAGCTTTGCGCCCGCCCGCCAGACCGTTACGGTCCCGACCGTGGAAACTCTTCGGTCCTGGCGCGATGTGAAGACCCCGGCCGAGGCGGAGGCACTGCGGGCGGAGTTCGACCGGCGCGCCACAGCAGCCGCCGCCGAGGCACGCATGTACGAGCAGCTGCGCGACGCGGTGGCCGACATCCCGCGCCTGGGACGTCTCTGGGACGACCTGGTCGCCAACCCCCCGGACCTCACCGTGGCTCTGCCCGGCGCCGCCATCACCGCCCAAACTCCCGCGCCCGAACCGCAGCTGGACGCCGGGAAGATCCTGGCCCTCATCGCCCAGGCACCCCAGCGGCTGTGGTCCGCCGAGGACGTACGCGTGGCAATCGGCGCACAGTCGCGCCGGCAAGTCCGCAACGTGCTACGCGACCTGGTCACCCAAGGCCTGCTGGAAGAGGTCCAGCGCAAGGCCCGCCACGTCCTGTTCCGCGTCCCAGCCGATGGTGCCAGGCAACAAAGCAGATAAAATTCGCCTTCAGCGATTTCTCGTATTGGACGACCAAGTCCGCTTCGACGTCGAGCCGACTGCCGCTGGCAGTGGCAATCGTGTTCACCTTGAGCTCTTGCCCTGCTGGCGGCTACCTCTTCTTCGAAGAAGATCCTCCCTCTCGTCACAAGGTTCCCCTCGATCGTCACCGCCGCCTTGGCAGCCATCGGAGCGTAGATGGTCGCTTCGTCTTCTGTGTTACGGGCGGGGATTCAGGGCCCGCCACAGACGGACTACTCCTCGATTGGACGTCCGGTGTCGAGGCCGAACGGCGTCCAGACGATCCTGGCCTCGACCATTCCCTGCTGACCGACGGAGAAGAGACTGACGCCGAATCTTCCCTTGGGGACCGGAATTGTGGCACCGTGACGTGTCGCCAGCAACCCTGCCTGGTCCCCCGTGGCAAGGGTGAACTGTGCGCTGGCGTTCTCCTCCTGGCCGGTCCACAGAAGCGCCCGCTTCGAATGACCCACAGTGCTGGCAAGTTTCAGGAGGGTGACGGTCAGGAATCCCGGGGTCTGTGTGACATAGGACTTCCGGATGGTGTCGTTCGCGCTTGTCGTGAAGAGTACCTGCTGCTCCCCCAGAATTAGGGTTTCCTTTTCGGCAGTGAGTTTCCCCTTCACAACGGTGTCGCCTGCGACGGTGAGTTGGCCGCCGGCAGTGAGTGTCTTCTCGCTCGCGATGGTGACGTTGTCCTGGAACGTTACTTTTCCGGTGACGAGGAGGTCGCCTACGACCGTCATCCCGCCGTTGGCGGTCAGTGGTGCGTAGATGGTCGCCCCGCCGGCTGTGATGAGGGCTCCGCGGGGGACGGTGGTGATGGCGAAGGATCGGATCGCGATGTTCGTCGAACCGCCTGTATGGGCTTTTCTCATCCTCAGGCGCACATAGCGGGCGGTCACAGGAGTTGTGGAAGTGTAGTCGGTGCTCCCTGCAGAGATAACGAAGACAGAGGGAAGCCAAATTTTGTCCTCGTTCGCGCACTCCAAGACGCATTCGGGGAGACGGAGCTGGCCACCGGGCGTGCCGAGGACGAGTTCGACCTTGGTGAGTTGGCGTTCACTGCCGAGGTCGATCTGTACCCAGTCGTTGGCCTGGGGGTGGATTGCGCTCTGCCAGTAGGTGTTCGGGTTGCCGTCGACCATGGCGGAGGGGAGGTGCCGGGTGCCGTCTTCGCTTGTGGAGAAGCCGAGGTTGGTGGTGGCGGTGCCGGGACCGTTGCCGATGTCGAGGATGCGGTTGACCGTCAGGTCGCGGGTAGTGAGGTCCTGGGGGGCGACGGTGACGGTGGTGGTGAGGGTGTGGGTGAGGGTGGCGCCGCCGGGGGTGGTGATTTCGGCTTGGAGCATGAAGCCGGTGGTCTGATGGAGCGGCGGGGAGGTCCAGCTGATGCCGGCGACCGGTTCACTCTCCCGGTCCCAGAACATGGTGTATTTCGTGCGGCCGTCCCCGCCTCCCGTCTGCCAGGTCAGGGCGACCGTTGCCCCGTTGTCTACTAGGAACGGGGTCGGTGTCAGGTTGCGCAGGTAGAAGTCGTGCGGCGCTTTGATCACCGGCGCGAGGTTGGTTTTGTTCTCGGATGCGGTCATCTCGGTGACGCCGATCGTCACCGCGCCTTCCACCTTGTTCACGGTGAAGCCGGTCACCCGCAAGGTGAGCCGCCAGTTGGTGGGGAGGGTGATGGGTGCGATTTGGGGCGCCAGCGTGACGGCCAGAACAGTGCCGTTTTCTTGCAGCTCCTTCTTGGTCTCCCAGTCGCTGGCGTCATCCCCTTCTGGGACGGTGCGGATGGGGTCGGTGCTGGTGAGTTCCGCCAGGTCGTTCTCGCCGGACCCGATGGGGATCTTGAAGGTGATGCTGCGGCAGCTGACTGCCGCGTCCTTGTTACCGGTGATGGTGAAGATCAGCGTGCCGGGGATGGGCCTGGACGGTGTGCTGACGTTCAGCGGATCGGGGTCGGTCTCTACTTCGTAGTTCAGCAGTGTGTCGGTGGCGAGGGCGCGCACGGCCATGTCGGTGGTTGCTCCTTGGTGGTGGGCTGGCGGGTTAGTCGTGGCGGGGGCGCAGCTGGAGGTAGCCGGCGCGGGCGGTGGGTACGGGGTCGTCCAGGTAGGCGGATTTGTCGGCGGGCAGGATGGGCAGGCGGGCCCAGTGGGGGACGCCGGTTGCTTGTGCGAGGGGTTCGGCCCAGGTCCAGTTGCCGAACCAGGCGGCGGGGCGGGGCATGACGAGGCCGTTGTCGCCGGCGTTGGTGGTGGCGGTGAAGGAGCGGATGGCGATGGGTGCCGTGGTGGATGCGGTGAAGCGGATGCGGATGCGGGCGGCCATTACCGGCGCGGCGGGGGTGTAGTGGATCTCCGTGCCGGCCGGGTAGGTGGCGTGCTCGGTCCAGCCGGTGGCTTCGGTGAAGGTCTCGAGGACGCAGGCGGGCAGCGGGTGGGCGCCCATGGGGTCGCCGGGGTAGAGGTCGACCTGGGTGATGTCCGGTTCGGCGTCGTGACCGAGGTCGAGTTCGATCCACTCTCCTTGCGCTGCGGGGTGTTCGCTGAGGTAGTGGCTGCCCAGGTTGCCGTCGAGGAGGTGGACGAGGTGGTGTCCGGGCGCTTCGCCGAGGGCCGGTGACGCGGCGGCGGTTTGCTCGCCTGCCCGGGTGGGGGCGAGCAGGGGGTCGAGCCGGAAGGACGCCTCGATCCGGGTCAGGGCCTGCTGGACGAGGTCGGAGTCGAGGGTGAGGTCGGCCACGGGGAGGATGTCGGTGGTGGCGTGGATCGCGGTGTGCGGGTCGGCGAGCAAGGTGAGGTGGTGGATGACGGGTGGGGCGTCGCTGGGGGTGGCGGGCAGGGCCAGGTCGGCCCCGTTGGTGATGGGGGTCAGGTAGGGGTGGGTGACGAGGTCTTCGGCGACGATGCTGAGCTGTGCGTAGTCGGTGGTGCCGCCGGGGCCCTGGGGGCTCGCGTAGTAGCCGATCAGGCCGTCGGTCAGCAGCTCGGGCGCACCGAGCCGGACGGGCCACCGGTAGCTGAGGTATTCCGCCGGCTCGGGGTCGAGGATCTTCCCCCAGGCGGGTGTGGTCAGGGGCGGGCCCTGGAGCTGGACTTCGAGTTCGGCGCGGACGAGGGCGACGGGGCGCCCGATCAGGCGGGCCGGGCTGCGGTCGGTCTGGGGCGATCGGTCGGTGACGGACTGGAGGGACTGGTCGATGGTGTGCACCAGGGCCTCGAACGCGCCGGGGGCGTCGGCGTGGTCGAGCAGGGCGGTGAGCATCGCGGCCAGCTGCGGGAAGTCGTCCCTGAAGCCCTGGTCCGAGGGATGCCGGTAGGGGGCGTGCGGGAGCATGGTCCAGGCGAGGCGGGTGCCCTGGCCGACGACGCGCAGCTCACCGAGGGGTGCGCCGTTGGGCGCGTACACCAGGAGTGTGCGGTCGAGGTGGTTGAGCATCAGCCAGCCGACGACGGGCGTCTGCCCGGGGTCGCCGGCGGGGGGCAGGCCGGGGTAAGCGGCGTCGTCCCTGGCGCGTACGGCCTCCAAGCGTACCCGGGCGGGCTGCATCAGCCGTGGCGGCAGCTGGATGAAGCGCCAGCCGTCGTTGGGCGGCTGCCCCTCTTTGGTGTACAGCGGCTTCGTGGGGTCGGGGCGGACACTGCGGGCTTTCAGCGGTTGCGGCTGCATGGAGGCCGGGTCTTGGCTGTTGAGGGCCATGAAGTCGAAGGTGCGGCCGAACCGGTCGATCATCTGCAGCCTGTTGAAGTAGAACTGGCCGGCCCGCACGGGCTGGAAGTGGTCCTGGTCGGGCTGGTTCGGGGGGCCTGGCTGCGGGACCCGCAAGGCATCGCCGAAGAGTGCGGGGTCGGCGTCCTGAGCCGAGGGGACGAGCCGTGCGGTGCCGTCCTGTTCGAGCAGCCAGTCGTTGAAGCCGTCCAGGGTCTGGGACAGCACGTCGAGTTCGGCGTAGTGGTCGAGCAGTCCGGACAGGCCCTGGGTCTCGGTGGGGGAGAAGGTGTTCAGGTAGCGCTTGGCCTGTTCCCTGAGCACGTAGGCGGTGGTCGGGGCGAGGAAGGAGCGTCCCTGGAACACCGGCCAGCGGTGCTCGTCACCGCCCATGGACAGGGCGTTGGTCCCGTTCCATGAGTACTTCGTGCCGTCGAAGGTCCAGTTGTCGGTGGTGTCGGTGCGGAAGGGTGTGGCGCAGTAGCGGATGTCCCATTGGAGGTACATCGGGGTCCAGGGCTGTTCCCACATGCCGGTGTACTCGGGCAGCGCGCCGGTGATCATGGAGTCGCGGTCGCCGAGGGCGACTTCGAGCGCGGTGATGCCGGAGGCCGTGTCGGAGGTCCAGGCCGCCTTGTCGAGGAGGGCGAACTCGGCGATGAGGGTCGCGCACACCGGGGGGAGGCCGGCGAGGTTGGGCTTGGGTGCGTTGGGGTCGGGGCGGGCGGGGGCGTTGTTGATCGTGATGGATTCGAGCAGGGCGGACGGCAGGCGGCAGGGCAGCGGATCGTCGGTGTCCCGGCCGAGGGGCTGGCTGGCGCCGCTGCCCTCGATGACGACGACCGGGTCGGCCGGGCTGTGGTAGGTGTCGCGGGCGATGCGCTTGAGAAGGAGCCCTTCGGGCAGGTCGCGGGCCCGCGCGTAGGCCGTGATGCGTTCTGCGAGTTCTTCCGGTGTGTTGCCGACGGGCAGGCCGGGCGTGCCGTTCTGGCCCTGGCGGAGCGCGGTGAGTCGGTCCAGGTCCGCCTTCACCTGTGCGGCGGGGGTGCCGGAGCCGGAAGGGTTGAGCTGCCGGTCCGCCTCGGTGTCGAAACCTGAGGGGTGGGTGCCGTTGCCGTCGACGGGCAGGTTCCGCAGCCACCACACGTCCCACAGTCGGGCCCGGGTGCGGGCGAGCCGGTCCGCGGTCTCGTCGTACTCGGTCTGGGTACGGTTGAGTTCGTCCAGCCAGTCGGGGATCTGCGGCAGCTGCTCTTGAACGTCACGTTCGGGGTCGGGGACGATCTGCCACAGGTGGCCGCCTTCGCTGCCCGCGTACCAGGCGCGCCGGGTGGCCTCGTCCAGTTCGACGGCGCCGTCCGGCAGGCCGTAGCTCTCGATGGTGCCGTTGAACAGGGCCTTGACGAGTTCACCGGTTTCTGCCGAGCGGGTTTGCCGGCTGATGAGCTCTGCGGCGGCATCGGCGGTGCTGTGGCCGACGGTGAGCTTGACCCTGTCGTTGGTGGGCTTGCGCGAGGTCGGGGCGGGGTCGTTGTACCGCCAGGGGATGTGCAGGGCGGTGCCGTAGTAGCGCGTGTCGGTGAGCCGGGAGCTGTCGCCGTTCGCCGCCCATCCCAGGGCGCGAAGCACGGCTTCCATGCTGGTGTCGGGCTGGTCCGGGGTGCCGGGTTTGGGCGGGAGGAGGCCGGGGATGTCGGCGGCGCGCTTGAGGATGTCCGCCCCGGGGTGGGCGTACCAGCCGATGACGGCGTAGCTCAGGTCGTTGTCGGGGGCGTAGTGGAAGCCGCCGGCGTCCGCGAGGTCCTTGAGGGTGTCATGGAAGCAGAAGACGTCCATGTGGTAGCTGGCGAACGCGGCGAAGGCGGGCAGGCCCGGACCGATCGCGGTGAGGAACGGCACGCGCTGCTCGGGCTCCCTCCAGGGGTCGGTGACGGTCAGCTCGTGGTGGCGTCCGATCTTGTCCAGGTGGAGGGGCACGGTCTGGCCGTCCGCGCTGCGGTCGGTGAGGTACCAGCTGGTGCCCTTCTGCCAGCTGTCTTCGTAGTCGCTGAGCGGTAGGTAGTCGCTGTGCACCACCCAGCCCTTGGCCTGCCGGGCGCCGTTGGTGTCGTTGTGGTAGCGCACCACGAGCCAGCGGTTGGGCACCAGGGGGAAGGTCGTGTCACCCGTGGAGGCGTCGTAGTGGCCTCGGGCGAGTGCCTCGGGCAGCTCCCACTGGATGTGGACGCCGTCCATGGTCGTCGCCTCTTGGGCGTCCAGCGGCTCGGGACTCTGCGCTTCGTTCAGCATGCGACCGAACTTTGGGGTCCAGCGGGTGAATTCGCGGCTGCCGAGCGGCTTGGTGACGATGAGGGTGCGCAGGCGCACCGGGACGATCAGGTCGGTGTCAGGCATTGCGGCCTCCGGCTGCGGGCACCAGCTTCTGCTCGAGCGGCGCGTTGATCATTTCGAGGGCGAACTCGCTGGGGCTCAGCGGGGAGTTGCCGTCCCTGTCGAACTGCCGCGACAGTGCGGGGACGAGGCCGGTGTCACCGTCGAGCAGGTTCAGCACGTGGTGCGCTCCGGGGCGCAGGTGGTGGGTGAAGACCGTGGTGTTGTCGGTCGGCCAGTCGATGCGGTTGGGGGCGCCGAGTTCGGCGTCTTCTGTGGCTTCGAGGTGGCGTAGGGAGAGTTTGCCGCCGGAGGTGACGCCGAAGTGGATGCCTTCGCCGGGTTCGCGGATGACGATCTCGTCGGGGACGTCGTCGAACAGGAGGAGCAGGACGTCGGGTGCGGGGTGGTCGCGGCGCAGTTCGGCCAGCACCTGGCCGTCGCGTTTGGCGGTGAGGTCGAATTCGGGCCAGGCGGGGACGAGGGCGGAGCGCAGCAGCAGGCCGGCGGCGGGGGGTGTGTTCAGGGTGCGGGCCGTGATGGCGGCCTGCAGGGTGTCGTCGAGTTGCTGGTCGAGGCTGGTGTGCACACCGACGCTGCGGGCGCCGTTGCGCAGGGCCTCCAGCCAGCCTGGGTCGATGCGGAACAGCCGCAGTGACTCGGGGGGCAGCATGCGCGGGTCGGGCACGAGGTAGCCGAAGGGGATGCCGTGCAGCCGGTCGAGGCGTTCCATCCAGGCGGGCAGGCCGTTGGTGTGCCGCTCGGCCGTGTGCATCAGGGCAGTGCGCTGGGCGGTCATGCCGAGCAGCAGCCGGCGGTCGGCGCGGTTGCGCCGCGCCGGGGTTGGTAGTGGGGGCGGTTCCTCTTCCAGCAGGTCGTGTTGTGGGGTGGCCAGGGCGCGGTGGATGTCGCCGCTGCGATGGGCGAGGGTGCGTAGCCAGCCGAGGTTGGGGCGCAGCTGGGTCTCGGGGTCGCCGGTCGTGCGGCCCGGTGCGGGGGTGGCGAGTCGGGCGCGCGTCGGGTCGGCGGCGATCGCCATCAGAGCGACGGCCTGGTTGGACAGTTCGCGGCGGGCGCGGACGAGATCGGCGCTGTAGTCGGGGTCGGCGAGGGCGAGGGTGCGACCCAGCGTCCAGGCCGAGGCGTAGCTGACGTCGTAGAGGCCGTAGTCCTTGTCGTAGATCAGGGCGTGGTCGGCGGTGGTCCGCGTTTCCGGTTCGGGGTCGTAGCCGCTAGGGAGTGGCTGGGCGGTGACGGGGGTGCACGGGCCGCGGTACCAGGCGTAGCTGAGTTCACCGGAGAGCAGCCGCTGCGGTACCGGTGCGTAGCCGCGTTCGAGCCGGTCGCGGGCGTATCGATCGTGGTCATCGGCGGCGGCGCTCTGCGGGATGGGTTCCAGACGCAGGGCGAGGCGCTCGGCGCTACCGGCCTCGCCGAGGCTGGGGGCAACCAGCTGCTTGAGCAGGCCCTCCGGGTCGAGCGTCGCGGTGTGGTCGTTGGTGAACGACCACGACCACAGGGCGGCGAGACGGATGTGCGTGGCACCGTCACCGAAGCTGCCGTCGAGGGCGCCGTCGTGGCCTTCGAGTGAGACGAGGTGGACGGCGCGCGCACCGACTCGGTCGCGGGCGAAGCGGCTGCCGGTGACGACGGCGAACGAGCCCTCGGTGAGCTTCTCGCCTCCGGCGCGCACGAGGTTCGCCGGGTGGACGTCACGGACGTGGGCCAGGTAGGCCAGTTCGTCCTTGCGCGGCATGAGCGCGCGGAAGAGTGCCACGGGGACGTCGATGGTGCGGCAGGTCGACTCGGCGGTCCTCGGATCGAGGTCGCCGAGGCGGATGGCGGGCGGCTGGACGGTGGACTCGTCCGGTTCGCACAGCTTGGCGACGGGGCGGGACGTAGCGAGGCCCACGGCCTCGGGGTCGTCGTCGGGCAGTTCGCCCTCCTCGAACACCAGCAGGGCCAGCCAAGGGGTGACGGCGCCACTCCTGGTCCAGTGCAGGTCGCGCTCCCACGGCAGGACGGAGCGGGTCAGGGTGATGTGCGGCAGGACGGTGCGGTAGTCCCCGCTGGAGCCGGGCGGCGGGTAGACCGCCTGCACGGAAGCCTCGTCGAGAACGAACTGGGCCGCCCGCACCTCGAACGGCGCTTCGACCTTGGGCAGCGGGGCGCTGGTGGTGATGTCCTGGGAGCCTTTGAGGAGCTTGTGCTCGGCGGTGACGGTGTAGACGCCGGCCTGGATGCCGGGGACCAGATGGTCGTAGAAGGTGACGTCGAGGTCGGGTCCGGTGGCCACGAAAGGCCCCTCTCTCTAGCGGGCGGTCGTGGTCAGGGGACGCGAGACGAGGTAGTCGCGGACGTTGTCCGCGTACTGGGGCAGAGAGGCGCCGGAGGCTCCGGGGGCCAGCCCGAGCCGGTGCAGGGCGCCGTAGGCGGCGGCACGGTTGGCCCTGGTGGCCGCGTTGATGCCGCCAGCGATGGTCTCGATGCTGTTGACGGGGTCCATGGCCGGGGACGGGCCCTGCGCAGCGCCGTTCCGCAGCGGCGTGTGGCCGGGCGGGTTCACGGCGGTGACGCTGAGGGCCTGGGAGGTGACCGGTCCCAGCTCACCGGTGCTGCTGGGCTCGGGAACGGCCAGGCGCAAGCCGGACAGCCGATCCGAGAGCAGGGCATCGCCCTCGTCGAGAGCATCGCCGGGCCGCTCGAGCGGCGTTCCCCACAGGGCAGCCGGGACATCGCGCCGCACGACCTCGATGTCCAGGCCCTCGTAGGGGGTCTGACTCGTGCCCTTGGTGACGGTGATCCGGAACTGCGAGGTGATGCTGCCCTGTTCCCGCATCGGCCGGATGCTGATCTTGTCGTCCGGTGCCTGGGCCGACTCGTACACCCTGCCGTTGAGGTAGATGTGCGTGGCCGGGATGACCGTCTCGACCAAGGCGGCGAACCCGGCGGCGGCGATCAGCACGGGGGCCTGCTCGGCCCGGCGGGCGGCGAGTTCGCCCGCCTCGACGTCGGCGAGCAGTCCGGACAGTGGCGTGATGCTCAACGGCTCGGGCAACTGCTCACGGACTTCCGGCCACGTGGCCGCGTCCAGCTGCGGCCGCTTGGCACCGATGTCGAAGCTGAACGAGACGAACCACACCTTGACGGTGACCCGGCCACCGAACGGCGGCAGCCACAACGCCAGGTTGATGCCGACCTCGATGGAGACCCGGACCTTGACGAAGAGGACCTTGATGGTGAACGCGACGCCGATGCTGATGCCGAGATCGGCCTCCAGGTAGAACGGCCGCCACTGGATCAGCACATCGACGTAGGCGGTGAACCAAGCGGAGAGCAGACCCTTGGTGTAGGTCGCGGCGAGCCGGCCACCCACCATGAACGCGCTGGGCGTGAGCGCGGTGTAGCCCTCCGCCTTGACCATGATCTTGTCATCGGGGGCCCAGACGAAACCGAGCCGCGGCGGGTCCGGGTAGTGGTCCGGCAGGTTCTCCTTGAACCGGGGGTGGTAGCCACCGGCGGTGATGGCGAAGTCGCCCGCATGCCGGCCGGCCGTCCAGATGTAGATGGCGATGCCACCGGTGAGTTCGACCGACGGGTCGAAGGCGAAGGAACCGCGACCGACCACCGCGTCAAGGGAGAGCAGCCCCTGCGACTGCACATAGGCCAGCTTGAGGTCGATGTTGAGGCGGGCATGGGTGCGCGGACCACCCTTGGGGAAAGTGATCGAAGTGCGGCCGAGCAGCATCACCTTCAGGTCGTCACCGAACTCCACCAGAGCCAGTGCCCGCGCGGTGAGGAACCGGAACGACGTGAACTGCACACCGACCGCACCCCAGTAGCGTCCCTCGGTGGGCCGCACCCAGTCGTTCAGCCGCTCCAGCATCTCGGCCGGTCCGGTGCCGTCCGGACCACTGCCCAGCCGGTTGACCAGCGGAAAGCTCTCGAGCTCCGTGACCTGCGGGACACGTACCGTGCTGTTGACACCGAAGCCCCCGGACAGGCCGGTGACGGTGAACGCGGGCGGGCCGAACAGCGCCCCGCCACTCGGCGCGGCGATCTCACCGAAGAGGAAGACCGAGGACCAGCCGTCGACACTGCGGGCGTAACTGCCGGCCGCCGCCATGGCGAAGAACCCGGTCTCCACCGCGACCGCGCCGGTGAGGTAGATGGCGTACTTCTCGTCGTCACGGACCACCAGGGCACCGGTGACCTTCAGCGGGGACGCGTCGATACGCAGCCCCGCACCCTGGAGCACGGGGGTGAACCGGAAGTCGTTGTCGATGCCGAACCCCAGCCCGACCGTGTCCAACTGGACGGGACCCAGGGCCAGGGTGGCGTCGATGGCGATGAACAGCACACCGCTCCGGTAGCCGAGAACGGCACCGCGGATCCGGACCGGGCCGATCGCGAGCCCATCCAGGTCCTCGCCCTTGGCAGGCTCCTCCCTGACGCGCTCACGCCCCAGCACCAGGGCCTGCCCAGGGCCGGCCCCGACACCCGCACCCCCGCCGCTGCCGAGTGCCGCCGCCCTGCCCCCGGCGTCAGGGCGCAGGACCAGCGGCCCGCCCACCTCACCGCCCACCGTCACCTCGGCCCAGGCCAGCAAGCCGGGCTGCAACGCCCGGTCCAGCAGACGCGGCAGCCGCCCATCGTCGAGCCCGTCGATGACCTCGTTGAGCTGCTCCACCTGCTGCTTGGACCAGGATCCCGAGCAGTAGGCGAACTGCACGCCGGTGAAAACCACATCCCGCTCGTAGGGAATGGCCTCGCCGATCAGCGGCAGCTGGGACGCCCGGGCCCCCAGCTCTCCTCGCACCGCCACCACACGGGAAACCGCCCCCGCGGCACCGGGCACCGACGCCACCACCACCCCCACCCGGTCGACGACCGCCGACAGCACCAGCGATCCCGCCGCAGTCCCCCCGCCCGGCAGGCGGTAGGTGAAAGACATCGAGCTGAGAGAAGGAACGAAAGGCTCCAACTCCGCCGGAATATCGACCCCAAGAGCGGAAGCCAGCTGAGCGAAAGTCAGGGATCGGCCGTCGTCCTCCAGGGACGCACTCAGCTCCCAGCCCCCCGAGCCCGCACTGGCGATCGCGCCACCGAACCAGATACGGGTCTCCTCCTCATCGACAACGAGACGCAGACCCGCCTCCGCTGTCAGGGAGAACTCGTTCTGGTCAGCAGGGCCTGTCCTGCGACGCATGGAGACCAGAAGGTCGGTGACGGTATCACCAAATGTCGCTTCCGTGGCGACAGTGAAATTCCAGTCGGTCGTGTCAGGCCCGGTGAGGATCTCCAGCGTGAGGTTGCGCATGACGAGTCCACGCAACCACCCCGGAATCTCGGAACCCACACCCCACTGCGCGGCGATCCAGTCGATGAGTTCGCCGATCGCGATGTCGGTCGCGCCGCCGCGCAGCCGACGGTAGCCGTTCTCCGCGTACCAGAGAGTGAGTTCGATTTCCTTATCCCCGATGGGCACGGTGTCGCCCACCTGGTCGGATGCAACCGATCCGGGGAACTCGGCCCCGCTCGGCACGGGCGCACCAACGATGCCGTACTTCTGCCGCCTGGAGTCCTTGTTCCAGTCACTCGCGCGCAGCGCCCACGGCGCCACCTGGGTGCCGTGAACCAGCTGGATGTACTTCCTAAGGAAGTCCCTGCCCTCCGTCTGCAGGCTGTTGGGGCACTTGAGATACCTGTCCAGAAGCCTGAAGACGTTCTGCCTGGCGTTGAAATTCTGCTCTCCGATGACGGGAGCGCAGCCGCCCTCGAACTCATCGTGCGGATCGTCGTAGCGCACGCCGCCTTCCGGGCCGATGAACAGATTGGCCGGTAACCACTCGTAGATGCTGAGTACATCGTCCCGCCCATCCGGTGACGGGGCGTTCCTGTCATGCCTGTAAGTAGAGTTGATGAAGTTCTGCGCGAACCGCTCGAAGCCATCGTCAGTGTCTTTGAGGTCCGGATACCGCTTGCGGTTCTGCAAAATCGCGCCGACCAGATTCTGGAGTCCCTCCTTGAGCCTATAGCGGGTCGGTTCGTTGTACTCGTTCTCGATGACCCTGTTCCAGAACTCGATCAGTTTGTTGCACGGCACAATGTGATGCCGCGACAAGCCGATGCCGTCGGCTCCCGGCCCGTCCGGATACCACCGGTCCAAGGCCCTTGCATAGGGGTGGTCCACGCGTTGCGGAGCGGGGGCACGGAGGTTCACGTTCTCTGTCACTGCAGTCCTCCCGGCGGCAACTGCCGCGGTACGCCGATCAGTTCGCCTCGCCTGACCACCATGCCGTCATGTTGGCCACATTCTCGTTTGCCCGGTCTGCTGGTGAGGGTCAGCGCCGGTTCCGCCATCCACTCGTCGCCCAGCAGGGCGGCTGGGTCGGCCACCTTCGATGCATCCCACAGTGCCCCGGCAGCGGTCGGCACCGGCCGCTTGTCACGCCCCAACGGCGCATCGAGCCGTGGCAGATCCCACTCGTCGGCGCTGAGCGTCCAGTCCAGCCGCGAACCGTCGAGCAGATCCCCCGGTACACGCATGAGCCCTCTCCCCGCGCTTCCAAAACGTGCAAAATCCGGCAGTGCCAGCCATGGCCGCCACGAAAGCCCCCAGGTCCCGCGGCAGATCACCCATAGGCGCACAACACCAGCAGTCAACATAGCTCTACCGATCGGTAGCTCAAGCAGAAAAGACATGCGCGATCGACAGAGTCACCCTTTCGAGTGGTAGTTGCCGATATCCGTTGACATTCAGTCAATGCTCTATAGGCACCTGCCTCGATGTTTCACGGCAGCGGCCGGTTGATCTCATGCCTGTGATGTCGCGTTGGTCCGTTCCCGGGGCGGTGTCGGGTAGGACTGCGCGTCGG
>NZ_JBVHLF010000109.1:3277-18560 GCF_055559155.1 Kitasatospora sp. NPDC024654 | reverse complement strand
GACCAGCTCTACCCAGCCAAGCTCCCCGAAAGCGCCCCCGCACTACCCAACACGCCCACCGAGTGATCGGCTACACCACCAAGTGGGACACGACCTAGGCCTCGGGGTCGGTCTTCAGTGTGCGCAGGAACGCGCCCTTGCCGCCCCTGACGCACAGCCCCTTGCAGTTGTTGTGCCCGTGTCCGTCCCGGTACAGCTGCGGGATCTCGATCCCGCGCTCGCGCGACTCCCGGAACAGCGCCTCCTTGGTGGCCGGCTTCTCGTCCCACTCGGCGACGGGGAAGACGACCGGCCAGGGTGACCAGCCGTCCACGATGGCCGGCATACGGGCCTTGTCGTGGTCGTTGCCCTCGATGCCGACATAGAGCACGGTGTCGCCGGGGTCGCAGTTGGCCTCGACCCAGTCCCGGCACGGCTTCTGCTTGAGCCAGTAACTGCACTGCGCCAGCCGGTTGTTGCCCAGGTAGCGCACGTCGCGGAAGACGTCCCAAGGGTCGCGCCCCTGCTCGTCCTCCACCACGGTCAGGCGGAGTCCGAAGTAGGCGGCGACGTCGTCGGCGAAGCGCCACAGGTCGGGGTACTCGGAGTGCGCATCCGCGATCAGCAGCACCATGTGCCGGGTGCCGTATCGCTCGGCCACGCGCACCGCGGCGGAGAAGCTCCCGATGCCGCCGCTGAACTGGATGACGTGCCTGGTTGCCATGCCCGTTCCTCTCGTCTCGGCCCGGAGGCCGCGCGCACTCGCGCGGCCCCCGGAGCGGCGGTTCGTCAGGCCGCGGCAGGGATGGCGTGGAAGCTGTGGTCCGAGCACGCGGGCTGAAGCGTCGTCCAGCCCTCCGCCTCCACGGCGCCGCGCATCTCCTCGGCCAGCCGCGCCCGGGTGCGCGCGTACTCGCTGCCGAAGTCGTGGAGGTCGTCCGGGGCGCAGCCGCGGTGAACGGCGACGTAGGCGCTCGCCGGGTCGTCGAACAGCTGGGCCTGGGTGTAGCCCCAGCTGGACCGGTACAGGACGTGGCGGTCGAATCCGGCCCGCCACAGCAACTCGTCGACCTGGGCCCCGGCGCCGGAGGCGGTGCGCGGGGCCAGGGTGGGGCCGGTCAGGTGGAGGGCCCGGGGCCGACCGGCGGCCGGGATGCGCTGGTGGCAGTCCCAGCCGGCGCCGCGCAGTACGGCCAGCGCGCGGCGGCCATCGGCGTGGGTGCTGGCGGCGGGCAAGTCGATGACGGTGCGGGACGGCCCGTGGTCGGTGACCGTGGTCATCGCGCTCGCCAGGATGCCGTTGGCCGCGAGCAGCAGGGACAGGGTGCCGTGGGAGGGCTGGGCGTACATGCCGGCCTCATTTCCGGTGAGATGGTTCGAAGGGGTCTTGCCGACCGGGGCGCCACCCTCGGCCAACAAAACAACAGTATCACATGTTGCGCACGTTGCCAAGTGTGGTGAACCCCCGTCAGGCCTCCGACTCCGCCCCCGCAACGCGCAGCGTCCAACGCCGGTCCACATCCTCGACCTCGAACACGTCGACCTCGCGCAGCCCCTCCCGCCCCACCCGCTCCACCGCGAGGCGCGCCGCCTCCTCGGGCGAACGGGCGTCCACGTCCTGGTTCCACTGCACCGCGTACGTGCGCAGCTGACCCTCCGCCGTCGGCGTGGCCGTCACGTGCAGCGCGTCGAACTCCCCTCGCTCCACCCGCCACTCGCCCGAGCTCTCCAGCGTCGCGCAGAGCGCGTCGGCCAGCTCGGCGCGCGGCTGCGCCCCGCCGGGCTGGTACTCGCCCGGGCCGTGGGCGCCGACGTACACGCCGTGGCCGTTGCTGTCCAGGTTGCCGAGTTGGTAGCCCCAGATCGGTCCGCCGGTGCGGTACTTGTCGAAGCCGGCCCGCCACAGCTGTCCGTCGACCTTGCCCAGGTTGCCGAACGGCGCGCCCGGGCCGTCGGGGTCGCCCAGGCGCAGCACCGGGCGCCCCTCGGTGTCGGGTGCGACCTGGTGGACGCGCCAGCCGAACTCGCGCAGGGCGGCCAGCGCGGAGCGGACGCCGTCCGGCGGGCAGTCGGCGGGCAGGGCGATGTCGTGGACGGGCCGACCCCGGCCGTTGGTGGTGGCCGTGACGCTGACGACCTCCACCCTCTCCTCGGCCCTGAAGTCCTCGAACCTCTCGCGGGCCAGCTCGGTGACCAGAGCCGTGGCGAGGGGCAGCGGATCGGTGCTGCCCGGCTCGCCGGTCTCGTTGCTGGGGCAGGAGTCGAACAGCACTCGGATGTGGTCACCGTAGGGGGCCATCAGCTCGGCGTGGTAGCCCGTCAGTTCCTCGTCGGCGTCGCCCAGGTCGACCGGGTTGCCGATGAGCACGTAGGTGCCGAACGGGCCGGGTACGTGGAACTGGTACCCGCGGCCGTCCGAGGGCTCGACGCTGGCGTTCAAGCCGGCGGTGCGCAGCGTGGCCAGGGTGGCGGGCAGGTCAGGGTGCAGGTGGTCCATCGGGGGTCTCCCTCTTGCTGGTGCCGACCCCGTTGGTCGGCGGATGCGGATGTCGGGTGGGCCGCGGTGGCGGCGGTTTCGTCACTGGGATGGGCGGGGGCGCCGGTGGTGCTAACTTCGCCCCCGCGTGCCGAGATGGCTGTCAGCTCTGGCTGTCTCTGTGGCGCTGGGGCGAGATTCCTCGGCCCGGTGCGGCCGGAGGCTTGGGGGTGGCCGGGCCGGCTGGCGGCCTGTTCTCCGTGCTGCGGCGCGGGCCCGGGATGTTCGGGATGGCGCGCTCATTGCCGTCGTACTGCATGGTGGTGCCTCCGTGGTGCTGGTGGTTCGAAGGGGAGTGGTGGGCGGAGTGCCACCTCCGACCAACAAGAGAACAGTATCACATATAACGCATGTTGGATGTGGGTTGGCCTGGCGCCGCCCTTACTTACCCCGTTGGGCTACCGGCGGGGGCGCTGCGTCGGCCAGCTGCCGCAGGGCGGCCGGCCCGTCCGTGGACCCCGGCCGCGAGGGCCCGGGGTCCACGGACGGGTGCTCACAAGTCGATGACCATGCAGGTGGCGTTGTCCGCGCCCGGCCCGCCCAGCGCGACCGCGAGTCGCACCAGGTGATCGGCGCAGTCGGCCGGGCTGCGGCGGCGGTCGAGCGCGGCGGCAATGCTCCGGCCGCCGTCCTCGATCGGCTCATACAACCCGTCCGAAGCGAGCAGCAGCCGGCCGGCGGTGACATCCAGGATGGTGGTACCGATCTCGCCGTCGGTGGAAGCGAGGTGGGACAGGACCCAGTGCCGCTCGCCGTGGCGCGCGGACAGGCCCATGTCGATGGCGGCCTGGCGGCCGTTGTGGTCCACGGTGAGCCGCTGGAGGTGGCCGCCCGGGTGGAGCAGGTAGGCGCGGGCATCCCCGCACCAGCTGACCTCCAGCTGGCCCTCTTTGGGGGTCCACAGGGCGGCGACCGCGACGGCGGACGGCTCCTCGGCGCGGCCCCCGTGGCCGAGCGCCTTGCGCTCGGCCACGTTGTCGCAGCGCTGCCGACGAATCGCCTCGGTGGGCCAGGAGAGGCGGGTGACCTGGGCGGCGAGCCGGACAGCCTGACGGCGCGTCCAGCGCTGGACCTCGGCACCGAGCCCGATGCCGTCGAGCACGACATAGGCGTGCTCACCGTGCTGGGTGTGGCGGGTGGCCGTGGCGTCGCACTGGCGGGGGCGGCCGCCGACGTGCTGGGCGGTGGCGTGGCGCCGCGCGGAGGGGCTGCTGTCCGGCGTGGGGCGCGGGGCCGGGGTGGCGGGCTTGTTGCTGTCGTGCTGCATGGTGCCTCCATGGCGGAAGTGGGTTCGAAGGGGTGCCGGCCGGAGTGCCACCCCCCTGCCAACAAGAGAATGCTATCACGTGTTGCGCATGACTGGGAAGGGGGTGGTCCCTGATTCGCGGTCAATCACCCCTTCAGATCGGCAGCCCCTTAAGTGCGGGGCAACCCCAAGAGGCGCGCCGCCCACCCCTGGGCGGCGCCCGGCGCCCTCGGCAGGTCACGCCGGGCGCTCTTCCTCGGCCAGCACCGCGGCATGGTGATCCGGGCCGAACTCGCTCTCCGGCACGCGCCAGTCGGCCGCCTCGGCCAGCCGCACCGCCGCACACCGCGCGGCGTGGGCCGTCGGGAAGCCCCGGCGCAGCAGGCGCCGGCCGGACTGCTTCAGTTCGACCGTGAAGCGCGTGGCGGGATCCGCCTCCGGCCAGGCGTTCCCCAAGACCTTCAGCCCGAGGTGCAGCGGCCGCTGCGCCAGCGCGGCGGCCACCTCCTTCTCGACCGCGACCCGGCGAAGGCACTGGAGGAGGTACTCCTCGGCCGCGCTTCGCTGCGCCCGGCCGGCCAATTGGGTGATGAACGCCCGCACCTGCCTCAGGCTGCGGGGAATAGCGGCCCGGCTGCGAGCGTGCGCCTTCTCCGCCTCGGTGGGCTCTGCCTCGTCCGCCACGCTCACCCCTGCTCGTCCTCGGTGCCCGCCCGGAGCTCGCGCAGGCCTGGATGGACCAGGCCGACCGCCGTGGTGGCGCCGCGGCGACGCTCCGCGCGCCCCGCCAGCAGCACGGTCAGAACCCGCCGACCCTTGACCTCGGCCTCCTCGATCAGACGGTCGGGGCAGCCGTCCGGCACGATGACCTGACGAGTCCTCAGGTCGATGTCGACCACCGCCCGCCGCACCGTGCACCGCCCGACGTGCAGGTACATCCGCGCGCCGACCACCGGACTGCCCGGCCGCCCGGGCTCCAGCGTCACGTACTGGCTCGTCCAGGCCCGGAACTCCAGGTCCGGCGACAGGCGCACCCGCGCGGGGGTGATCTTGCCGGTCGGGACCGCCATGGGCAGGTGAATGCTGGCGGCCGGGTCGGGTTCGTTGCGGGTCACCTCCCGGTGGAACGGCATCCACCCCGGTCCGTACAGCGGTGCCGGGTCGTCGATGGCGTAGGCCCAATCCCCCAGATCAAGCGGCTGGGCGTACATGTAGAACTCGTCCTGCGGCGCGATGAACGCCATGGTGGTCATCTCCCTGCTGATCGTCGGAAGCCGATGCGCCCGGCGGGCGCGGTGCGCCCGGGTTCGTGTCGGGCCGGCTGCGCGGTCGGCCTCGACCCGGCCGCCCGCGATACTTGGGCGGCCCGGGACGGCTGGCGGGGCGCTGGGCGCAGCGCGCGCCGTGCTGCTAGCGCTGGAACTGGGCGCAGCTGAGCGGCTGGTAGAGCGGGCGGTGCTCGCGCTGGAGGCACCCGCACGCCGAGCACAGCCAGCCGACCCACCACGCGGGGACCTGGTGGACGTACACGGCGTACGCGTCGCCGTTGAGGTCGGTGGCGTCCACGGTGATCACGCCTTGGGCGTCGACCCTCACCGTGTGGCCGCGGCGGAGGTCCCGCCGGAGCATGTCCAGCACGATGGGCCGGGAGTTGCCGGGAGGGACGTGGGTCGCACCGTGCCCGGTGATCGCGAACACCTCGTACGCCGCACCGGTGAGTGCCTGCTCCACCGTGTCCACGGTGAGCGCGGTCGTCGGGCCCAGCGTGCCGAACCGGCCCAGCCAGCCATGGACGCCGGGACGGACGACGAGCAAACCATGCGGACCGTCCTCGGCGACCCAGATCGCCCCGTGCCGCTCGGAGCCAGCCCAGACGGCCCGGCAGTACGCATCGCGCGCGGGCCGGTCCAGCGGGAGGGGGTGCCGGCTGACCGTCACACCCTGCTCGTCCCCGCCGACCAGGTACCCGGTGCTGCGCCCCCGCCACAGCTCGCCCGGGTGCAGGCGGGTGGGGGAGAAGTCGGCCCGGGACAGGGCTTCCTCGACCAGGCGGCGGGCGTGCGCGGCGGCCTCGGTGACAGTGGTCATGTGTGCTGCTCCTCGCTGGTGGCGGTCGGTTCGAAGGGGGTCGGGCCCGGGGTGGGGGTGCCATCCACCACCCTGGGCAACAAGAAAACGCTATCACATGCTACGCACGTGCGTCGAGTCGGTTCGAGCGTGGCTCAGAAGCTCCACGACAGCTGGAGCTCATCGGCGGGGGCGGCCGTCGACTTCACGCGCGCGGCCCTGGGCGCGGGCAGGGCCGCGGGGGCGGGCTGCTGGGCCGGGACGGGCGCGGCGCGCCGGGCGTCGGAGAAATCGCAGGTCACGAGCTCCACACGCGGGGCCACCCCCCGCCACCGGTCCCGCAACAGCGTCAGATCGTGCGCTGCGCCGCAGTCCATCACGATGCCCGTCTCCCGCTCGAAGCGCTGGCACTCGGCGTCACGCTCCTCGCGGTAGCGGCCGTTCATGCCGCTGTACCGGAAGTTCGCGGACTCCTGCGGGATGATGAACACCCCGTACTCGGCGAGCTGGGCGGCGACGGAGAACACGTGATACTCGAAGCGCCGGCCCGTATAGGTCGGGGAGTCGCCGACGCGCGCGGCCGACCCGAACGGCGGGTTGGAGATCGCCACGTTGAATCGGCCCAGTCCCATGGCTGGCACGTCCAGGACGTCCGCACAGATCCAGGTCGCCTCCGGCAGGACCTTGCGGCCCACCTCGACGTAAGCGGGGTTGCGCTCGATGCACACGATCTCGCGCGGCGGCAGACCGCGCCACCGCCGGTCGATGTCGGCTCGGCAGGCCCACGCGAGCCGGCCGATGCCCGCGCACAGGTCGATGATCCGGTCTGCCTCTCCGCCGACCTCGGTGGACAGCTCGTGCGCGAGGTCGGCCGGGGTGAAGAACGCGCCGTCAAGGCCGTGGGTGGCGGTGTCGGCCTCCTGCCAGTTGTCCAGCACGAACTCCTTCTGCTTCTCGGTCAGTTCCTGCTCCTGTGCGACCAGGGCGCACGCCTCGCGGTGGAGCGCGGAGTTCTGCCGGGTGAGTCGGGCCATGATGCTGTCCTCTCGGGGTGGGGTGATGGGGCGTGTTGGGGCGGGCCGGCCTGCGTCGGCGCGCGGCCCGGCCCTGCGTCGGTTCGTGGCGGGATGGCCGGGGGCGGCGCGGTTGCCGCCCCCCGGGGTGAGGCGTCAGACCAGGAGCTGGGTCACGTCGCCGGGCCGCGTGATGCCTGCGATCAGCCAACTCGCGCGCTGCTTGGCCTCCTCGCGGGTGGTGGCCTTCACGGCGAGCAGGAACGCACCCTTTCCCCAGTTGGTCACGCAGAACCAGGCGTGCCCGCGAGCGTTCACGCACGGCACGCCCTTGCGGAACATGGGGTCGTACGTTTGGTCGCAGGACCAGCAGGTCTCGCCGGGCAGGTAGACGTTCATGCCTCCATCGCGGGTGACGGCGACGTAGGCCCGGCCGGCCTGAGGCGCGGCGGCCGGTGCGGCGACCTGGGACAGCAGCACGGAGTACCTCCTGATGGTGGGGGGTCTGGTTCGAAGGGATGTTGGTCGGGGTGCCATCCCCTCCCAATAAGAAAACTATATCACACGCAATGCACATTGCGTTCGATCCGGCCCCTGAGGGTCGCGCCCGCGTCGGGAAGCGCCCGCGTGCGCCGGCTGCATCCGGCGGCCCCGGGCTGACCCCGAAGCTCGGCCGGGGCCGGGTGTCGACGGGCGGACCGGGGTGGCATCCCGCCGCCCCGGCCCGGTGCCCGTGGGGCGGGCTCCGTCGGTCGGCGGTCAGTCCCCCAGCGGGAAGCGGGTGTAGTTGTTGCACGGGCGGCAACCGAAGTAGTCGGCCCAAGCGTCCTGCCAGCCCGTCGCCGGCTCGCCGCACCGCGCGCAGAAGCGGCGCGGCTCCGGCAGCGAGCACAACCCGTTCGCCTTCATGTCCGGCTCGCCGGTGTGCTGCCAGTATGGGTATCGGTCGGTCGAGGTGCGGCTGATGGGCGTCGCGCAGCTCTCGCAGTTCTCCTCGATCGTGATCTCGGCCATGAGTACCTCCTGGTGGTGTGGGTCTGGTTCGAAGGGTGCCGGTCGGGGTGCCACCCCTTGCCAACAAGAAAACTATATCATGTGCTACGCACGTGGGGCAAGTTGGTCAACCTCACGCGTCGGCCCCGGGGCTGACGCGGTGTCGACCACGACACCGGGAATCGTGCGGACGGCGGGGGCGAGTTCGCGCGGCGCGGGCGCGACCTCGCGGGGCATCACGCGGCCCGTGAGGGGCTGCTGGGCGGCATTGAGCAGCGCGAGGATCTCCAGCGCCAGCGCGGCCGGAACACCGTCCAGCTCCAGATCCACACTGCTGCCGCGGGTCGAGATCCGCACCGTGCCGGACGCGTGCGCACGCTCCGGCTGCCTTGCGGTGCCACCCTTGTAGAACGACCCGTACGTGTGATCGTCGCGCCCACCCGCCCGCGAGCGCAGCGCGGGCAGCACCGCCCGCATCCGTTCGTGCAGCCGTGCGCGGGTCCGGGTGTTGGCGGCCTCCTCGTCGCGCTGGGTGGCCGCTTCGCGCACCGCCACCCGGTATTTGGGCAGCAACCGGCGTGCGATGTCGTCGGCGATGCCCTCGGGGGCCCGGTCGCCGGCGACGGTGATCCGGTGCTGCGCCCCGCCCCGGTACTCTCCGGCCACCACGCCGCAGATCGTGAGCCGACGCCCGGCCGCCCCCTTCAGGTGGGGTTTCTCCCGGAAGATGTGCACCGCCCAGCCCGCCGGGTGGGCCAGGGTGACAGAGCCGTAGGCGTTCACCTCGCGTTCGCGTGTCCAGCCGCGCTCGTCCTCGGCGGAGCGCCTGTTGAGCGCGGCGGCGACCTGCGCTCCGAGAGCAGCGAATGCATCGCCCGGCTGCTCCCATTCTTGGGGGGTCCCCATGGTTGTGTCTCCTCTGCGGTTGGCCGGCGGCCACCTGGGCGGCGCGGCTGGGTGCGGTTTCGGGCCGTGGCGGGGCAGCGGGTACCTGTGGCGTCACCGGAATGTCGTCCGGTGACGCCACTTGGCCGGTCAGCCGTTCCCGGTGAGGATGGCGTGTGCGGCGGCCATCACGTCGCCGTCGAACGCCTGCTGCAAGCGTGCCAAGGTGTCGGGCCCGTGGCGCTCGACCAGATCAGGGCAGATGGTGATGTAGTAGTCGGACCCCGGGCAGCACTCGGTGTCGAGGATGATCCGGCCGAGCGCGAAGGAGTGGACGATCTTGATTCCCGTCTCCCAACCGTCCTCGTCCAACAGGTTGCGCCGCTCGGTGAGTTCCGGGTGCAGCGCGGCCAGGTCCTCCGGCGTTGCCTCGGGGGTGGCCCGGTCGGTGGCCAGGGCATCGGCGTAGAGGGTGGCGACCAGGTAGAAGTCCGAGGTCCATCCGTTCATCTCGTCGGCGATCAGGGCCGGGACCGGGACGGGAGCGGGACGGCCCGGAGTGGCGCCCTCGTCGGCAAGCCAGCGGCGTACGCGCGCGACCATGCGGCGGCAGCGGATCCGGGCGGCCACCGAGCGCCATAGGTCGAGCGGATAGGCCACCGGCCTCGTGTCTGCGACGCCACTGTCGAAGTCATTGCCAAAGGCGTCGTCAACCTCCCAGTAGAAGCCGTTGACCTGCGGGTTGGAGTACAGGTAGAGCGCCTGATAGCGCCCGTCGACGGTCAGGTCGACCTTTGCGACCTGGTCGCCGTAACGCTTGACCACCTCGGCGGGGATTCCGGCGCGGTTGAGCGCGGCGGACAGGATCGGCGCGCCGGTGAAGTCGGTCGGTTCGGTGCTGGACATCGGTGGGTCCTTTGGTTCGAAGGGTGAAGTGCGGTTCCGCTGCAAGGCCGGACGGCGGTGCCATCCGCCGTCCGGCCCGGTGAGTCAGAACAGGTGGTACTCGTCCTCGTCGGCGAGCAGCGAGGGCGTGCCGAGCGGGTCGTCCCCCGCGGCGAACAGGGCGACCTGGGTGGCGCGCGGCGTCTTGGTGAAGGCGGACGCCGGGAGCGCGGTCCAGTCGGGGCGCTGAGCCGGTGCGTCGCCGGTCGAGGTCTGCGGGGTCCTGTCGCTCATCTGTCACTGCTCCACGCTCGTCGGTTCGAAGGGGGTGGTCGGCGGGGTGCCACCCCCTGCCAACAAGAGAACAGTATCACGTGATGCGCATGATGGGCAAGCTGGGGCGTGCACGGCGCAGCAGCGCGGGCCGCTATCCTGGAGCCTCGCAACCGGCCTCCTTGCGGGGTTGGTTCGAAGGGAAGCGGCGGGCTCTCGCCCGTCGCCGGGTGCGGCGCCCGCGATGCCGCCGATCGGCGGCCGCGCCAGCCTGCTGTCAGCTCGACAGGGGGTCCGTCTTATGACGGGCGGCCGCCGTTTCGCGTACTCGCCCCCGCTCGCTCCACTCCTGTCCAGGCTGGAGCCACTGGCCGGTTGCCCGCAGGTACGCCCTGCCCTCTTCGCTGCGCGCTGCCGCCGCTGAGGCTCGGATCCACGCCACGTTCTCGGTGAGGTGCTTGCGGTCTTCCGGGCCGCGGCCGTCCTGCTCGGCCATGCGGGCCAGCGTGTCCGCCTGACGCTCCAGGTACGCCGCGTAGTGCTTGACGGCGGCGTCAACGTTGCCGGGCCACTCGTATCGGGCCATGGTGATCACTCCTCGGGGCTGGGGGTGGCCCGGGGCCGCACCTAAGCGCGGCCCCGGGCCTTCGGGTGTCAGCTCTCGGGCCGCTCGGCGTCCTCGTCGGCTGCCTCGGCCGGCTCGGGGCCGGTCGGGGCCGGCTGCTTCTCTGCGGTGGGCTCGGTCGGCTCCTCGCACTGCTCCGGCTCGGCGTCGCTGACCTCCTCGGGGATGCTGACGTCATCGGCGTCGCCGTCGTCCTCGTCCGGGTCGTCCCCGTCCTGCTCCTGCTTCGCGCGGTCCTTGGTGGCGTCTTCCTCCTGCTTGCGCTCCCATGTGGCCAGGGCCTGCGCCTCGATCTCCTGCGGGGTGTGACCGAACTCCTTCTCCAACAGGCGCAGCCACTCGACCAGTTCGGCGGTCGGCTCCTGCCATGTGCCGTCCGCCATCACCACCTGTTCGATCGCGGCGGCCACGCGGGCGAACTGGCGGTGGCTGCGGCGGGACTTCGGGCCTCGGGCGATCAGCTCGCGGAACGGGTCCTCGGCCCTCGTCCACTGGTCGCGCCCTTCGTTGGGGTCGGCGACTCCGAGCAGCTGCGCGGTGATCGCGGTCCGCTTGGATGCAACGGCCTTGACCCACCACGACGCCCCGCCCATGACGGTGTCTTCGACCAGCGCCTCGGCGGCGTCCGGCAGCGACTTGCCCGCGATGGCCTCCG
Organism: Kitasatospora sp. NPDC024654; assembly: GCF_055559155.1. Taxonomy (NCBI): domain Bacteria; kingdom Bacillati; phylum Actinomycetota; class Actinomycetes; order Kitasatosporales; family Streptomycetaceae; genus Kitasatospora; species Kitasatospora sp. NPDC024654. The sequence goes on along the minus strand of NZ_JBVHLF010000109.1, from coordinate 7,403 downwards.
CCAGCATGGCCAGCCGCACGGCCCGGGCGGTGCGCCACGCGGCGTTCCCCTCCCGCTTCGCCTTGTCCTTGGCCTTCTCGGCCTCCGGGTCGACCGGCTTCTTTAGCTTGGCGGCCTCCTCCTCGATCAGCTGGTGCCCCTCGGCGTGCCAGTCGGTGCACACGTACACCGGCTCGAAGCTGTCGGGGTCGACGTAGGCGGCGTGGCTGGGGCACACCTGGGCGTGGATGTCCACCGTCATCGGACGGCCCAGCGAAGTGAGCAGGTGGGTGAGCGGCCGCGCGGTGCCGTAGGTCCACCGGTACTGGTGCTCGGTCACCGCGATGCCGGACGCCCGCAACGCCTCCTCGGCGCCCTGCAGCTTCGCCCGGAGCGCCTGCTCCGCGCGGATTTCCTCCAGCGCCTTCTTCCACTCCTTGCGGTCCCGCTTGCCCGACTTCAGGTCGGCGGCCTTGGCCAGACGCAGACGCCGGAACGACTCCGGGTCACCACCCACCCGGCGCCACTCGTCCATCTCCACCCAATCGAAATCCTCCGCCAGGGCGCTGCTGACGGCCTCCGCCCCGAGCTGCGCCGCGCCCTGGGCAGCCTTCAGCTGGGTCATCGGCACGCCGAGTGCCCGGGCGTGCCTGCGGCGCTTCGTCTCGGGGACGTCCATCAGAGCCAGCTGCTGCGCCACCTGGAGTTCGTCGGCCTTGGTGGCGTTCTCGCGGAACTGGTTTTCCAGCAGGGACAGCAGCAGGGTGTCGTCGTCGACGTCGGCCAGGTCCCAGTAGATCAGCGCGGGGACGGGGAACACCTCCTCCCCCTTCGCCGTGGCCTTCTTGGCGGCCTCCTGGGCGGAGAGGAGCCGGCGGCGGCCCTTGAAGACACCGAACGTGCCGTCGGGCTGGGGACGCACGCCTACGGCGTCCTGGACGCCGAGCACGGCAACGCTCGTCTTCAGCTCCGGCGACGGGGGCGCGTTCTTGCCCTGGCGGTGGTTGAACGGGTCGACCGTCAGCTCTCCGGGGAGGAACTCCCGGTACTCGACCCGGCCCCGGGGGCTCTGGGCGGGGCGCTGGGCGGTCTTGGTCTTGCTCGCGGGCATGCGGGTACTGCCTTCCTTGACGGGGGGTGTTCGAAGGGGCGCAGCGGCGGGCCGCTGCTGAGGGCCGGGCGGCGGTGCCATCCGCCGCCCGGCGGGTTGGTTGCTCAGTCGGTCCGGATGTCCAGGCCTCGCTGGAGGCGGCGGAACTGCCAGGCGGAACGGCCCCACTCCTTGCCGGGGGTGTACTCCTCGCAGGCGAACACGCTTCCTCCGGGGCAGTGGTCCCACTTCAGGACCCCGCACCGGCGGCAGTCGGTGATGGCGGCGCGGAATTCCCAGCACACGAAGCGGTGTTCGTCGTGGGCGTCGGCGAACGCCGCGTGGGGGTAGCCGAACTCCTCGTCCCGGTCCGGGGTCCAGTCGCCCGGGGTGGAGCACCGCGCACCGTCGGACCCCGCGAGGGGCGTGCTGGTCGCGATGTCGAAGCGGGCACTGTAGGTCCAGGGGCCGACCGGCACGAACTCGGCCGGGCTGTCGGCATCGTTGATCATGTTGGCCGGTGCGATAGTGATTTCGCAGGCGCAGCCGCGCATGGTGTAGGTCCAGGTCGCGAGGTATCCGCCGTCCTCCCAGACGTCCGGCTCGAACGAGCCGAACGCGAGCGGGGCCAGGGATTCAGCGGCCTTGGGGTCGAGGGTGATCACACGCATCGTGGGGCCTTTCTGCTGGGGCGGTTCGAAGGGGGGCGGTGGTCGGGGTGCCATCCCCTCTCAACAAGAAAACTATATCACATGCTGCGCACGATCGGAAGGGGGCTGAGCCGCGAACCGCGACGCCGCGCTACCCGGTCGGCGGGGCGCAGCGCTCCCGACGGTCCGGGTTGGGCGTCCCTGCCACCGGCCGCCCAACCCCCGCGCGCCGGTCAGCCGCGCCCGGCACCGCTCGGTGGGACGGGCGGGCGCACCGGCCCCCGTCCCTCCAGCTCGTTGACGACGCTGCGCAGCGCGGCGACGTCGACCGGCTGTCCGCTGTCGAGACGCTCGGCGGCGGTGCGCAGCACCTGGGCGGCTTCGCGCCGGGCGGCGTGGGCCTCACCCTCGGGCCGGCCGGTATTGATCCGGACGCGGGAGCGCGGCGCGGCCGGCTGTGGCGCGTGGGTACCGAGGTTGATCCGGACCCGGGACGGGGCGGGGGACGGGGCGTCGGTCATGGGTTGCCTCCTGGTTGGTGGTGCTGGTGTGGATGATCTCGGATCGACCGGGACCGTGTACCGGGATTCGGCGGCCTGCCGGGGGTGGGGACGGGCCGACCGCCCCACCCCCGGCGTCGGGCCGGTCAGCCGTTCCAGGTCTCCGGCGTCCGCTCCGCCACCCACATCCACGGCTCGTCCATGTAGACCAGCCCGATCACGTGTTCCGAGATGATCACCGGACTCCCCTCCGCGACCATCAACGTGACCATCTGAGCCATCTCGTACGCCGTGGCGCTCCCTGGTTCAGCGGGTGACACCCGGGGATCGTCGACCACCACCGGCCGGTGATCCGGGCGGCCTCTTCCGCGGCCTGCTCCCGGCTGATGCTGCGCCACTCCAGCTCCAGCGGCGTCACGGTGAGGAGGGGTCGGCCGCCCTGGAGGTGGGCCGGGCAGCGGGTCTGCACCTGCCGAATGGGCGGTGCCTCGACGCGCAGCGTCTGGCAGGTGAACTCGGGCCCCTGGACGCTGATGCTGCGGCGGCCTTCTCCCTCGGCGTCGTGCCACTTCACCGCGAACAGCGGAGTGAGGATGGCGGAAGGCTGAGCGATCAAGTCGGTCTCCTGCGGGTCTTGGTTCGAAGGGGGGTGTTGGGCGGGGTGCCATCCCCTTCCAATAAGAGAACAGTATCACACCTCATGCATGCTCGGGAAGTCCGAACCTCGGGCTACCCCGCCCGGTGGCCGGCCCCAATCCCGACCGCCGGACACGCTGCGCCCCGGTGAGAGGCACAGCGAACGCGCCGTCAGTCCTCCACGATCTGGCTCACGGCGGACGTCCACCAGGGGCCGTGCAACGGGCGCAGCGTGTCCGCTCGGTCGCCGGGACGGTGGCCACGGGTACGGGCCTCGCTGGGCGGGGCGCTCGGCCCCCGGCTACGCCCCGAAGGATTCGAGGTTTCGGGGCGTAGCGGGAGTGGCCAGACACAGCGGGCGATCAGGGGCGTTCGCGCCAGTCGACCTCGACGTGTCCGTAGTAGTTCACGTGGAAGTAGTCGACCATCGCGTCAGAGCCGTTGAAGTTGTAGGCGCCGTGGATCTCCTCAAGGGCGGTCAGGATCGCGCGCAGCTCCGGCCCGGGCACCCACTGTGGGTTCCCGTGCCAGTTCTCCTCCTGGACGTAGCCCCAGCCCTTTTCCGGGAGGTTGTAGACGTTGACGCGGATCGCGCTCCCGCCAGAGAAGTACTCGCTACGGACCGACACCTTGATCTCTTTGGGCATGGTGGCGAGCGCGGCGAGCGAGTCGACCAGGGCGACCTCGGCGCCGCAGTCGGCCCCAAGCTTCGTTTCGACCTTGCGGGCAAGCTTGATGTCCTCGCGGATGCGCTTCGCGATCTCCGTCGTGGACAGGTTCTTGACTTGCTCGTACTTCGCGCCGTAGCTGACCTCGGGGAGGCGGTAGCCGTGCCAGGTGCCTGCGCTGCTGTCGCGGCCCGTCGCGGTGATCTGCCCCTTTGCGCGGGCGGCGTCGATGGCGCGTTCCAGCATGCGCTCGGCGGCTGCGCGTTCTGCTTCGCTGGTGCGCGGGTGGAAGATCAGGTTCTCCAGCAGCCACACCTTCTTCATGGCCCGGTCCTTGGGGGCGCTCTTTGCGTCGGTGATGCGGGCCTTGGTGGTGCCGGTCATGTCGCACTCCATGGTGTTGTCGTCCGAAGGGATGGGCCTGGGGGCGGTGCCACCCGCCGCCAGGCCGGTCCAGATCACGCGGCCGTCGTCCGGCGTGCGCTGTGTCGGGGGTGCGGGGGGGGGGGGGGGGGGGGGGGGGGGGGGGGGGGGGGGGGGGGGGGGGGGGGGGAGGCGGAGGGGGGGGGGGGGGGGGGGGGGGAGGGGGGGGGGGAGGGGGAG
>NZ_JBVHLF010000109.1:0-3267 GCF_055559155.1 Kitasatospora sp. NPDC024654 | reverse complement strand
ACCAGCGCCGGGCAAGACCCACGTTCCCTTTGTCGGGGGGGGGGGGTGGGGGGGGGGGGGGCCCCCCCCCCCCCCCCCCCCCCGGCAGTCCGTCAGAACAGGTCCCAGTCCACCCGGCGGCGCTGCGGGCGGGGCGGCTCCCAGCCCTGGCGCAGGGCCAGGCGCAGCGCCTGCCGGTCCTGCTTGTGGGCGGCCCGCTGGGCCGGCTTGCGGCGACGGCCGGACAGAGCGCCGTACTCCAGGTACGGGCGGTCCTCACGGACCAGGCGGAACGGACGGGTGTTCAGCGTGCGGGCCATGGCCGCAACCTCCGGTTGATCGTCGGTTCGAAGGGGGGATGTCGGGCGGGGTGCCAACCCCGTCAAACAAGAGAACTCTATCAGATTCTGCGCACGGTGGGAAGTGTGTCGGAATGGGCTGGGCGGCGGCACCGCCGCCCAGCGGGACGGTCAGTCCTCGTCAGCCTGCATGATCGTGATCACCGGTTCCCCGGCGTCTCCCGGGCCGCAGAACACTGCCAGCCGCGCGGGCGTCGCCCGTCCGACTGGACCGGCGGCCGCGATCCGCCGCACCTCGAACGGCACTCGCCGGACGCCCGGGTTCGCCCGGCGCGCGGCCTGGAACGCGAGGAACAGCACGTCCCATAGCCGGCCGCGCTCCGACTGCCCGTAGCCCCCGTGGCGAGCCTCGTCCGTCTCGCCCCAGCTGACGCAGTCGCCCCACGCGGCGGCGGTCAGCGCCACCGGCCACCGCCAGCCAGACTCCTCGGCCACTTCGCGGGGTACGGCGACAAGGTGGCCGGCCTCCAGGAGGTCAGCGCGAGTCACCACGTGGATGGGGGCGCCGAACAGCTCAATCAGGTTCGTCATTTCGACCTCTCGTCGTGTCAGTTCGAAGGGTGTTGGTCGGGGCGCCACCCCCTACCAACAAGACAACTCTATCACATCTCGCGCATGATATCGTGCATCATGTCGCCGGAAGCGGAGCGAATTTCACTCGCCCGGACGGATAAGGAACCCCCGCCCCCAAAGCATCCTGAAGACGGTGTGCAGCATCTCGGAAACTGCGCAGCGCTTCCAACTCCCCCAGCGAGTCATGGGGCGCCCCCAAATAGTCGTCAATGGCCTCCTCCATCTCCGCCACCAAAAGAGACGGGTCAAGGACGTACCCCAGAGTTCCAGACTCGTCGACAACCCAGACTTCTCCGCCGTCCAACATGAGATCACCTGACGTGATCTCATGTCCGCACTCGAAACACACGAAGAATCCCCCCGGATGCGCGCCGTACGAGCCGGGCTCCGCCTCGCACTCGCAACAACAGATCCGAACCATCGTCAACCCTCCTTGGTAGGGGCTGTGGCCCGACCAGCAATGCCGGGCCACAGCCTGAGCCAGGATCACCCCTGGCCACAAGAGAACTATATCATGCCTTGCGCACGAAGCAAGGGTTTAGCGAACCCCGGCCCACCCCTGGGACCACGCCCGGTGAACCCACCCGTGAGCACTCTGCATCTGCCCACACTCCGCGAACCGCACCGCAGAAACCAGCGAAGAGAACGCCTCCCGCGCCTTCGCCACCTGCTGCGCCTTGCGCTTCCCCGCGCACTCAATCTTGAACCCGTTGAGCTCCTGCCGGATCACACCCCAGAATTCGAGCATCTCCGCGTAATTCTCGGTCTGAGCCGCCACCATGACCAACCACTCCGAAGCCCCGGGAATCACCGCTTCGACCTTTGCACCAACACCCCGAACGGCACTGATGAACATGAAGTCGAATTCAGCCTGAGAGTTCATTTCCTGCTCCTTGGTGGAATTGCGCTGTGGTTCGAAGGGGGGCCGGGCGGCGATGCCATTCACCGCCCGGCCTGGCGGTCAGTTGGAAGCGAGCTCAAACAACGAAAGCTCTTCGAAGTCCTGCGGCGGGGCCAGCTTTACAACGGCGGCTTCTACCGTCTTCTTAGAGACCGTTGCGGGAAGGTGCGCCGCAACGAGACTCGGGTTCTTGCAGCGACGCCACGCGGTGTACAGAACGCGCTCCCGCCGGCTGCGCATGGTCGCCAAGGCTTCGCGCAGTGCCTGGTACTCGGCCTCGATGGTGAGGGCCTCAACCTGCAGCTCGGGCGGAAGAACCTGCTCCATCTTGTCTCCCATGTGTCGGGGATGGTTCGAAGGGGGGTGGTGGGCGGGGTGCCATCCCCTTCCAACAAGAGAATAGTATCACGTCGCATGCACGCATGGCTAGTCTGGATCCCTCCTGACCTCGGCGTGTTTCGACCCACCTGCACCTAGGAGGCGCTCTAGGGAGTGGTCTTGCGAGTGGCCTTGGCCTGCGCCTTGGGGGTGGCCTTGTAGGTGCCTGAGCTTCCGCCGATCACCCAAGTTTCCGCAGGTCAGAGCACACGCAGGTGCTCCCGTAAATCCTGACAACCCCCTCTGTCTGTCCCTCTCCTGTGGTGCTGGTGGTGTGGTTGTTGGGTGCGGTAGGGCGGACGGGACGGACGGCGGCGGTTCTGCGCCTGCGGCGGGCCTGGGAGGGTGGGCGCCCGGCGGGCCGGTCGCCCGGCGGCTGCGCCGCCCGGACGCGCGCTAGAAACGCCCCCAGGACGCCCCTGGCTGGCCTCTGAGGAGTGTTTCCCGTGGGCAGTCACGGCACGGCCGACCGGCGCCCCTGGTCAGCCGGAGCGAGGCGCGGGGCCGGTCCGGCCGTCGTACAGTTCTGCCGTCGCGCTCCTAAGTCGCGCGGGGCTTTCTCTTACGGCGGTGGCGCCCTTTTCCCGCCTGGACACGGGATAGCAGATGGCACCTGGCGTCAGACCGGATCGATTCCCCGGGGATTTCTGATACAGCCGACGACTCACCCCGGAATTCCGTTGGCCTGGCATGCCTATGGAGGGTCAATGTGATTGCCATGCAGAAAGCCAGAGCAGAAATCGCGCACCATTTGCAGCAGAATCCGAAACGCTCAAATCTAGGGGTCGGGAGGTACGTTCCTCCGGGATCGCTTCCCGAGTGAAGACTGATACACTGACGTCCTGTCATGGAGTCGAGGCTACCTGGACCGACCCTAGTAGGGGTGACCGTCGGTCATCTTGGCGTGGCGAACGGGGCCGGTGCGCGCCCCCACAGAGCCACCCCCCACTCCTAGTCAGCCTGCTTGAAGCCCAGCCATTTTCCCTGCTAGATGGCACGATGCAGGCTCAGCCACGGAGGGAGTGAAGCGAAGCGGAGCGACCGTCAGCCCGCGCGGAGCGCGGGCCGGGGTGGGCG
>NZ_JBVHLF010000108.1:0-18885 GCF_055559155.1 Kitasatospora sp. NPDC024654 | reverse complement strand
CCCCCCCCCCCCCCCCCCCCCCCCCCCCCCCCCCCCCCCCCCCCCCCCCCCCCCCCCCCCCCCCCCCCCCCCCCCCCCCCCCCCCCCCCCCCGCCACCCGAAAGGTGACCCCCGCCATGCCCCGAACCATCGCCGCACGCGCCCAGGCCGCCCTCGACCACCTGGCCACCGCCACCGCTGACCCGTTCTTCGCTCACCCCGCGCGCCCCGAAGAGGCCGCCGCAGCCCAACTGCGCCTGGCGAACCTCCTCGGTGTCCCGCTGGATGAGGTCACCGTCGCCAGCGACGGCCTGCGCCGGCACTACCAGAGCGGCGAACCCCTCCTGCTGACCGTTACCGACCCGGCCGACGACCACGGGAGCGTGACGACGTACCGGTTCGTCATCAGCTCCCCGTTCTACGACGATGACCTGATCCGCCTGCTCGACTCCTGCCCCGTATGCGGTGCCGACGTTCCCGTCTGGACCATCACCCGCTTCACTGACCTGGCCCCCGCCAACAGGCGCGACCTTCCCGCCGACCTTCCCGCCGACGACACCTTCGTCTACGACCCCGGCCACCGCAACGCCTGCGAGTACGGCCCCACGTACGACTGACCGCCCCGCCCAACAACCGCCCGGGGCGACCGGAAAGACCCGCGACGGCCGCCCCACCGAAAGCACCCCGCAACCTGACCGCCCCGCCGGAAAGGCCTCCACATCATGAACACCACCACCCGGACCACTACCACCGGGCCCATCCCGATCCCGCAGCCCGGCAAGGCGATGACCAAGGACCTGCTCGCCACCCACCTGTTCGCGCCCCCGCACAAGGGCACCGGCCGAGGCGAGGCCCTGGACCACCTCGCCAAGCTCATCATCCGCAACGCCGACGAACTCGACAGCACCACGAACTCGATCCACCGCAGCCTCCAGGCCGCGCGGACCCGGCTGGACACCCTCGCCGCGGGCGGCGCCCTGAGCCCCGTCCACGACGACCCCGTCATGACCAGGACCGGCGCCGACCTCGACATCCTCCACGCCATCGCCCGCACCCAGACCCACCACCTGAAGCAGCTGATCCACGCCTACCACCAGCTCGACTCATCGAGCCAGAAGCCCAACTGACCACAGCACAGCCACCCGGCTCACCGCAGAAAGGCCGATCCACCGTGTCCCAGCGCCACCTGACCGTCGCCGACCTCCTGGCCAGCCTCACCAGCCTCGACCCCCGCACCCCCGTCCGCCTCGCCCTGTCCCCGGAATGGCCCTACGAGCACTACGTCGGGGCCGTCACTGCCACCCCGCACATCCCGCCCACCACCCACCCCGACGACGCCGCCCCGGACGGGGAACAACGCGGCGCGGTTTGGATCGGCGACGGCGGCCAGATCGGCCACCTCCCGCCCGAGGCCTGGATCGAACTTCACCATGACCCGCACGACGACCTGCCGGGCGCCGCCTGACCGCCACCGACCCATCGGTCCCCGCACCACCCCACTCCCACGGACGACGCTCGGCTGACCTCCAATGTCCGCCGCACGCTCCCACCCCGGCCGGGGCACCCAATGCCCCGGCCCCCGAGACCCGCCACGACGCCCCAAACCAGGAGAGCCGCCATGCCCGCTCACCAGAACCCGCCCACCGACCTGACCGGCCTGCGCATCCTCACCGCCACCATCCTCACCACCGCGACCGCCGCCGCCCTCGCCGACAACGATCGTTTCACCGACGCCCGCCGCGAAATCCACCAGACCATCCCGCCCGGCGCCTGGCCGCCCGGCCACACCGAACTCGCCCGCCGCGAGTGCACCTACCGACTCGCCCACGCCGCCCACCTGACACCCCGCGGACTCCTCGCCCCGAACCTCGCTCGAGGGCTCGACAACCGCGACCGCGCCTGGCCCCGCCCGATCCGCCGAACCGCGCTCCTCACCGCCCTCACCCACCTGCCCGCCACCCCGACCCCCGGCACCCCGGTGCCCGCCCGGCCCCGCCAGGCACCGGTCCTGACCGCCGGGCAGCTCAGCCACTTCCTCCACATCGCCGCCCGCCAAGCCGCCATCCACCTGCGCAGCTCCAACACCGACACCCCAGCCCAGGCCCTGACCACCGCCACCCGCCACACAGCCCGCGTCCTACCCGGCGGCTACGACCTCCTCCTGGAACGCGAGCTGGTCCTGCGCCTGGCACTCACCCTCGCCCTGCCCGCCCCAGGCGCCCTCGCCCCCGGCCTGGACACCGCCCTCGCACACGCCACCCACACCGCGACCCGCGCCGAATTCGCCGACCTGATCCTGACGGCGGTCCGCCCCACCGGCGCACGACCGGTGGCCCTCCCGGCACCGGCCGGTAGCCCCGGCATCGTCCCCCGCCAGCGCACCCACACGGGCAGCTGCCCCTGCGCCTGCTCAAGCGGTGGGTTCTGCGGCGGCTGCGGCCACGCCGGCTGCGGCCGCCGCTGACACCGGCCCTTCAACCAGCTCGGGGCCGTCCCGCCGACGGCCCCGAGCACCCAAAAATCGCTGCACAGGTCAAGGAGCCAATGCCATGTCCGACATCACGACCAACCCCACCAACCAGCCGGTCACCGCCCTGACCGGCGCCGCCGCCGACATCTACACCGAACTCTGCGGCACCGAGGCCGTCACCGCCGCCGCCCTTGCCCTCGCCACTGGCGTCAGCCCCTCCGCCGCCCGCAAGGCCCTCACCACCCTCGAACAGCGCGGCCTCGCCCACCGCACGCCCGGCGGCAACGACCGCACCCGCCGCCTGCCCGACCTGTGGTATCCCACCAGTCCGGGCTTCCCCGCACAAGCCGGCGAGGGCGACCAGATGGCAGAGCCGACCGAAGTCGCGTCCGACGCTGACGAGTTGCCGAACACTGTTGGCGAGTCCGCGACGGACACGGTTGACGTCGGCTTCCCGCTTCAGCCCGCGTCCGACCACCCGGCGAGCTCCGACGCCGCTGCCCCGGCCGACCAGCTGGAGCCCCTCGACGATGAGGCCACCACCCAGCAGGCGGAGCCCGTTGCCGAGTCCGCGCCCACCACGCCGGAGGAGGGCCCACAGGAGGCCGACGGCGAGGCCGAGCCGCCCAGCCTTTCGGACGGCGAGCGCACGTTCGGCAGCGCCAGTCCCTCCCGGAGCGAGAGCGAGAAGACCGCTCCCGTGGACACGGAGGCCAGCCTGGAGGTGCTGGCGCCGATTACGGCTGAGACGGACACCGAACGGCTGCCCGCAGCCGACAGCCCCAGGCAGCCCCTGCCCCCGGCCGGCTCCCCTGGGACGGACCCCAGCGGGCCGACGGACGGCGGCGGCGACCAGCCCAACCCGAGCTCTCAGGAACAGAGCAGGGGGGAGGATGATGAACCCTCGGCGGCGACCGTCGAGCACGTCTGCACCTGCGCGACCTGCGGCAACACGATGCGGCCTCGCCCCCGCAAGCGCCCGTCCGCTCCCACGGCCAGCGGCGGCCCCAGGCTTGCGCCGGGCCAGCTGCACCAGCTGGTGCTGGGTCACCTGTGCGCCAACTCCGACAAGGAGTGGACCCCGACGGGTATCGCCAGGGTCCTCGGCCGCTCCTCCGGGGCCATCGGTAATGCCCTGAGCACCATGGTCGACCGGGGCGAGGCGGTCATGACCTGTGACAAGCCTCGCCGCTACCAGGCCGCCCCGACTGCCGCGGTGGACTGGCCGGGTGCCGGGTGAAGGTGAACGTCGAAACGCCCGGAGTGGGTATCCACTCCGGGCGCTTAACGCCGGTGGGCCTAACAGGACTTGAACCTGTGGCCTCTTCCTTATCAGGGAAGCGCTCTAACCGTCTGAGCTATAGGCCCGTGCCGCGCGGAAACGTTAGCTGATCAACCGCTGATCTCACAAATGCGCGGCCTTCCTGTGTTACTCGGAAATTCCTTTCACGGATTCGGTGGGGGCAGTGGCTAGTTCTGGTCTGGCAGGGATGTCCAGACCTTGCGGACGAACGTGGGGCTGCGGTGGGCAAGGCGGGCTGTCTCCCGTTGGCTGAGGCCGTTCAGTCGGCCTTGGACGATGCGGGCGCGGGCCTCGTTCGCGTCGGTTGGCGCGCGATCCTGGGCGGAGGTGCGCACCGGGTTCGCAGGGTGGGTCCGTGTACTGGTCACCTCCTGTACCGGGGTGGGCACCAGGGTGTCCGGGGTGAGTGCAGTGCGCTGGTGCTCGACCGTGTTGTTGGCCGGGTGGGGTTCGAACTGGGAGGGCTGGTGCGCACCTTCGGGGTTCGCGCTGGTGTGCTCTGAACCGACGGATGGGGATGCGACGTCCAGGTACGCAGGTTGACGGTTCGTCTGGTCCGTTGCTGCCAGTGGGCGGCATTTGCCACCAGCTGGCGGGTCAAAGGTGGTGAGCTGGCGGCGCCAGGCGGGTCCGGCTTCGCCGAGGACGAGGAGGAGCGTTGGAGCGATCAGGTGGATGGCGGTGCCGACTGGATCGTGGTGGAGGACGGCGTCGCCGGTGTTGACGAAGACCGAGCAGGTGCCGGTGGTCCAGCGGAAGGCGGTGGGCCAGGTACCGCCGGTGGTGCCGTAGCGGGCAAGTGTGGCGTCAGCTTGGAGGGCCATGACGAAGGCGCTGTCGATGCCAGCGGCCAGGATCCATCCGGACCATGGCCAGGGGGAGTGGGCACCGATGAACTGGGCGCCGGTCATGGCGGAGAAGGTGCACACCGCGCTGATCAGGGCCCAGGTGCCCAGGGTGATCACCCGACCCGTGCGGCGCAGTTCGACGGCGGTCGGCGGAGCGGGTGGCGGCGGGTGGGGCACGGGTGGTGCGGCTCCTGAGGTTGGCGGGGCGGGTTGTTGGTGCGCACCGGGTGCCCGGTCGTGCGCACCTGTCCCGTCGGTTGAGATCACCGGGGTGCTGCTGGCAGGTCGGGGGTGGGTCGGGCGGCGCCGAGGTAGTGGTCGCTGGGGTGGCGGGCGGGTTCGGTGCGGACAGTGGTGCCGGTGTGGGCGGCGTCGATCATCTGACCGTGTCCCGTGTAGAGGCCGACGTGGGTGACGTGCTGGGGGTCGATGCCGTAGAAGAGAAGGTCGCCGGGCAGTGGCGGGGCGAGGGCAGGGACCTTGGGGGTGGCGTCGTACTGGTCCTGGGCGACGCGGGGGAGTTGGATTCCGGCTGCGGCGTAGGCGGCCTGTGTGAGGCCGGAGCAGTCGTAGCCGTGGCCGGGGCCTCCGGTGCCGCCCCATTCGTAGGGTGTTCCGATCTTGGAGCGGGCGAAGGCGATAGAGGTTGCTGCGGCCGGGCCAGGTGCGATGTTCGGGGTGGTGGCTTGGGCGTAGACACTGGCTTGGGTGAGGACTTTGTCGACGTACCAGTCGGCGTGGTTGTAGGCGTAGATCGCGGTGCGCAGGTCATAGCCGTCGCGTGCGCCGTTGGCGCAGAGGAGGCGGGCGGCGGCGTGGACGGCGTCGGCGGGGTCCCAGGGGGTGGGTGGGGTGGCGCCGCCGAGTGGGACGGGGTGGGCGTACTGGTTGAAGGTGTCGGGGAGGAACTGCATGGGGCCGACGGCACCGGCACTCGAGAGGTGGGTGGGGGCGCGGCCGTGGTCGGTCTCGACTTTGCCGATGGCGGCGAGGACGGTCCAGGGCAGGCCGGGGCAGTCGGGTGCAGCCTGTTGGTAGAGGGTCAGCATCGCGGGTGGGACGTCGGCGAGGGCGCCGCTGCCGGGGGTGGTGTCGTCGCCGAACAGGAAGCTGAGAAGTCCGCCGCCGGTGAGGGTGGAGACCACGGCGGTTGCCGCGGCTGTGACGAGGGCGAGGAAGGCGAGGCAGCTGGCTCCGGCTGCGGTTCCGAGGCGTGCGGCGGCGGACTCCATGTCGGCTGCCAGCTACTGGAGTTGGTCGATGGCTGCGCAATGGGGTGGCGGTACGGGTGTCGGGGCGGGAATGTGGCGCGCACCGGCGCCCGGTTGGGTCGGTTGCTCGTCGGTGAACGTGGTGGTGGTCGGGTGCTGGTGTGTGAGCCAGGCGCCGGGTAGTTCGGTGAGGTGGGCGCGTGCTGCGGCGTGGGTGAGGGGAAGCCAGGAGCGTTCGGCGGGGTGGTGTTGGTCGCGGCTGGTGGTGGCGACGGCGATGCGGTCGAGGGCGCGGTGGTGCTGAAGTCGGTAGTGCAGGTTGATCTCTCGGGTGGTGCTGTGGAGGGTGAAGAGGACGAGGGGTCGGGTGCGGGTGGCGGTGGCGAGTTCGGCGTAGTTGTCGAGCTTCGCGGCCAGCCTCGGCAGGGGCTCGGTGCCGGTGTCGTACTCGACGAAGAACGCGGTCTGCCCCTGGGGTCCGGTGTGGTGGCCGTAGCCGTCGGGGGTGGTGAGGTCGCTCCAGAGGCGGGCGCAGCGTCGTTCGGACCACCAGGTGGTGAGCTGCCCGTTGGTGGTGGGGTGGGCGAGTTGGGTGAAGAAGGTCCGGAGGCCGGTGTCGTGGGTGAGGAAGGGGGAGAAGAGGGCGCGGGTGGCGTGGTCGCGGCGCCAGCCGAGGGCGGCGGGGGTGGTGGTGTAGCGGGCGGCGAGCAGGTGGGCGCCACCCAGGCCGAGGAGGTGGTGTTCGGGGGCGGAGCCGGGGCGGTGGTGGGGGCGGAAGGAGTCGAGGAGGCCGAGTTCGGCGAGGGTGGCCAGGCGGCGGTTGACGGAGCGCCGGGACACGCCGAGGAGTTGGGTGAGGTGGGTGGAGGTCAGGTAGGTGTGTTCGAGCAGCATCTCCAGGACCCAGATGTCTCGGGCGGTCAGGCGCCGGATCAGTGTGGCGAGCGGGAGGCGCGGGCGGGTTCGGGTGGCGGGGGTGGCGGTCATGGGTGTTGTCACGTCCTTTGGCTGGGGCCGTAGGCGGTGCGGGAGGAGTGGCGGATGGCGGTGGAGCGTCCTGGGGTGGCTGGCGGCAGCGGGGTGGTGTGCAGGGTGAAGGCCGGGGAGGCGGCGTTGTTGGTGATCAGGCGGGCGGCGGCCTGGTAGGCGCCGAGGTGGGACAGGTCGTGGGTGGTGAGGTTGGGGGTCATGTGGCGTTCGAGGTCGCGGGCGTCTTCGGGGGAGGCGTTGAAGGTGATCTTGTTGCGGGCGTTGGCGGAGATGCCTTCGCGTAGGTCGTGGGGGAGTTGGGCGAGGTTCTGGTGGGCGAGGACGAGGGCGAGTCGGTAGCCGCGGGCTTCGGCGAGCATGTCCTCCAGCGGGTAGGGGAGCGTGAGGAAGTTGTGGCACTCGTCCAAGTAGAGGGCGGCGTCGCGGCGGGCGTGCTCGCTGGTGTGGGCACGGTGGCGGGCGGCCTGCCAGGTCTTGGCGACGACGAAGGAGCCAAGCAGGCGGGCGGTTTCGTCGCCGAGGACCCCTTTGGGGAGCCGGATCAGGGCGATGCCGCCGTCGAGGATGTGGCTGAGGTCGAAGGTGGAGGGGCCGACGGCGATGGTCTGTTGGACGAACGGGCGCAGCAGGAAGGCGCGGAGCTTGTTCATCAGCGGTCCGGTCGCGGCGGCCTGGGCGGGCTCGGAGAGTTGGTCGTACCAGGTCCAGAAGCCGCGCAGTACCCGGTCGTCGATGCCGGCGGTGGTGCGCCGGCGGTAGGCGGGTTCGCTCAGCAGGCGGGGGATGTCGGCGAGGGTGACCGTGGTTCCGGTGGTGGGGGAGGTGAGGAGGGTCAGGCAGGCGGCGCGCATGATGTCGTCGGTGCGCGGGCCCCAGAAGGCGGCGAAGATGCGGCGGAAGATGCCGACCAGGTTGTCGACGACGATGTCCGGGTCAGAGCCTTCGAGCACGTTGAGCCGGGGTGGGGCGGCGTGGTCGTCGGGGTCGAGGAGGACGGTGCGGCCGAGCGCGGACTCCGGTAGGCGGGCGAGGAGGTCGTTGACGAGGTCGCCCTTGGGGTCGATGACGAGTGCCCCGCGGCCTGCTGCGGCGTCGTCGAGGACCATGGTGGCCATCAGGGTGGACTTGCCGGACCCGGTGGCGCCGACGATGTGCAGGTGGTGGCGCCCGTCTGCGACCGCGAGCCCGACCGGCCGGGCAGGGCCGCTGTCCGCCACGCCGAGCGGGCGGACGGTCGGTCCGGGGCGGGGGATGGCCGGGGTGGGTGGGACGGAGCGCGCACCGGCTCGCTGGACACCGGGGGCGGCGGGGTCGAGTGGTAGGTGGGCGACGGTTGCGAGCTCGGGGACGCTCAGCAGGTCACCGCGCAGCGGGAAGTGGCGGGCCTCCAGCTGCTGGGCGGGGTGGCGGAGTCGGTGGCGAGTGTAGAAGTTGCGGCCGGAGTACACGGCGAAGGTGGAGGCGACGGCGTGTGCCCGCCCGCGGGCCCGCGCGGTGGCTGCGGCGAAAGCTTCACGCACCGCCGACTCCGCATCCTCGCTCGCTGCGGGGGCCAGGCGAACCGGGATGCTGACGGCGTAGCGAATTGCGGTATCCCACTGCGGTCCCGCAACCTTGGTGAGCGCGGAGCGCAACTCGGCCTGCTGCTCCGGGTTCCACGAGCCGGCCATGGCGCGCGAAGGCCGGTGCGTGAGGAGATCGAACACCTGGCCCGCGCGCGGGGGACCGCTGCTGCCGGCCCGCATCTGCTTGATCCGGTCCTTGACCCGGCGGACGCGCCGACCGGTCGCGGGGCGGGCGAGGATGCTGACGGTGGCGCTCTCCCCAGGTTGCAGGGCCAGGCCCGCGCCGAGGAGAGCGCGCAGCGGGTCGCTGTCGTGGTCGGTACGCAGCGGCAGGGCCTCCGGGCGGGCCAGGCGCAGGGTGCCGCCGGTGGTGAACAGCTGCTCCTTGTGGAGCGGTGCCGGTGGTTTTTCGGGTTGGGTGTGGGCGCCGGGCCAGGCGGCTTCGATGGCTCGGCGTAGCAGTGCCTGGGGTACCGAGTTGGGTGACCAGAGTCGGATGGTCAGGCCGTCGGTGGTGAAGTGGTATTCGAAGGCCAGATGGGGTTGCCCGGACAACAGCCGTTGGTACCAGGGGTGGAGGAGGCCGACGAGGTGGCTCCACAGGGCGGCTGCGGCTATCGGGTCGACCTTCGGCGGACAGAGCACGGTCAGCGTGTTGCCGCCCGTGGTCAGTCGGATCTGCTGATTCCGGTGAAGCATGCGGCGGACCGCGACGCCGACGCCGGCTGCAGCGGCGGCCAGTGGCAGGAGCAGCAGCCAGTCGGCACGGTCGACGGAGGCGAGGGTGGCGGGCCACCAGGGATCTGGGTGCGTGAGGAGGTGGCCGATCGGCCCTCCGCCGATGCTGCCATCGGCGGTCACCGGGGCTTTCCTGGGAGGGTGTGGTCGGCAAGTTCGGCGGGGTTGGTGGTGATCAGCTCGTGCTCGATGTCGGAGGCGAGGGCGGTGAACGCGGCCCTGCGTCCGGGGCCGGCGCAGAGCAGGGCCTCGCCCTTGCCGGCGGTCAGGAGGTAGGCGGCCTCGCCCGCGGAGAGGCGGAAGGCCTCGGTGACCGCGTCGATGGCCTGGGGTGCTTGCCGGAGCAGGATCTGGGTGGCGGCGTTGGCGACGACGGCCTTGCCCAGGTCGGTGGCGAGCAGGTCGGCGGTGTCCTGCGTGACGACGGACAGGCCTGCCCAGTGCTTGCGGAAGGACTTGGCCATTCGGTAGACGAACCGGGCTCCGTGCTCGTCGTGCATGATCAGCCAGGCCTCGTCGATGACGACGAGCCTCGGTCGCCGGTCGTGCTGGTTGGTGACGGCCTGCCAGATCCGGTCGAGGGTGAGCAGGAGCGCGGCGGTCTTCAGCTCGTCGGGCACGTCGCGCAGCGAGTAGACCGTCAGGTGCCCGCCCGCGGAGACGGTGGTCGGGCCGTCGAAGAGCCGCCGGTGGGTGCCGGTGATGTAGGGCGCCAGGCGGGCGACGAGGGCTTCGCCCTCCGGTCCGGCCGCGGCCAGGGCATCGGTGAGGTCGGCGAGCAGCGGAGCCTGGGCGGTGTGGGTGCGCGGGTCGAGGGTGATGCCGGCCTGCCGGTAGGCAGCGAGGATCGCCGAGTCCAGCAGCGCCTTCTCCGCCGGCGATGAGGTAGTGCCGAGGAGGACGGCGAGGAAGGAGTGCAGGAACAGCGCGCGTCGGGTGAGCTGGTCGGCGGTGCCGTCCGCGGCGAGGTCGAGCGGGTTGATGCGGATGTCCGGGCGGCCGAGTGGGATGACGGCGCCGCCGACCGCGTGGGCGAGGCGGGTGTACTCGTTCTCGGGGTCGATGATGAAGACCTGGACGCCTTGGTAGAGCAGCCGCAGGGCTTCGAGTTTGGTCAGGTAGGACTTTCCGGAGCCGGATCGGGCGAGGGTGACAGAGTTGTGGTTGTCCTGGGCGAACCGGTCCCAGAGCACGAGCCCGGAGGCGGCGGTGTCCAGCCCGAACAGCACTTCGCCCACGCCGGTCGCGGCCTGCGGGTCGGTGGTGGGCAGGGCGGGGGAGGAGAAAGGGAAGCAACTGGCGAGGGCGGCGGTGTCGATCGTGCGGGTGCTGTTCAGCTGGTCCATGCCGAGCGGCAGGCAGGTCGTCCAGCCCTGCAGGGCGCGCCAGGTCGCGGTCTGGCAGCGCAGCAGCATCGACTCGGCGAGCGCGCGCACGGCGGACAGCTCGTCGGTCAGGCCTTGGCGGTCGGTGGCGTAGAGGGTGAGGTAGAGGCCGACGCGGAAGAGCTTGCCTTCGCCGCGGGCGACGCGCCAGGCGAGTTCGGCGGCGTCCTCGGCCGCGGCCTCGGTCTCGGGATCCTCCAGCCGGCCGTGGCGCTGTCCGCTGCGGCGACTGGCCTCCAAGCGGGCCCGCTGCTTGCGCAGCCGGTCGGACGCAACGGAGGACGGGACGGGCTCGATGTGGAGGGAGACGTCGAGGCGGCCGGGGTAGGTGAGCAGCGGGTCCAGCCAGCCCGGCGTCACTTCGGCGGGGTAACCGGTCACGATCAGGGTGGTGGCCACCAGGTCGCCGACGGACAGAAGCCGGGACTCGACCTGCACCGAATCAGGACCCAGCCCGAGACTCTCTACTTCCTCGACGTACTGCTGACGTGATTTCAGAAGCTTCGTGTTCACCAGAGTTCTCCGGACGTGGTCGCGGTGCTGGTCACGGGTGTGTGGGGGAGCGCCGGGTTGGGGTGGTGCGGGGAGTTGGGATCGCAGGCCGCGGCGAGGGCTGCGAACGCGGCGCTTCCGGTGAGCGGCCGAGCAGGAACCTCGGCGGCGGAGAGGAGGGCCGCGGTCTCCTCACGGCGGCGAAGTGCCCGCGCTGCGGCTCCGGGATCAGGGCTCGGCTCGCGGTGGGCGATCAGCACTTGGCGCTGGAGCAACTCGTGCTGCCCGGCGAGGTCGGTGAGGAAGTCGGTGTGATCCAGGCAGGCCTGCTCCAGGAGCGGGTGCGGCAGGTCAGGTGCGGCCTGCCGCAGCGCGGCCACCCGCGGGCCGAGGTCGAGGCGGCGGGTGCGCAGGAGGATATGGACCGGGGCACTGAGTGCATTGAGCCAGCGACCGAACGCCGCGATGAGGACTTGCTGCTCGCCGCCGGTGCGCAGCGCGAGGTTGACCATGCCGGCCTCGCTGAGCGCCGCGCTTCCGCCCAGGCCGAGGTCCAGCAGCCCATCCTCGCGCACGTCAGCGACCGGCAGCGCCAACCTCCCGAGACCTTTCGCTGCACTGTTCTGGACGACTTCGCTCTGCCAGGCCAGCGAATAGGCGTCGGTCGTCTTGCTGGAAGGGATGAGGTGTTTGGGCGAGCGGTGGTGGCGCCAGGCGGCGAGCAGCCAGCGGTCCAACGGAAGGCCGTCGTGGCGGGTGAGGACGGTGAGGGCTGCGGCCGTGCCGACCGGCAGCGCGGCGGCGGCGAAGAGCAGGGGCGGTAGGAGGTGCTTGGTGGCCTGGTAGGCGAGCCAGAGGGCGGCCAGGACCAGGCCGACGTGGATGGCTTGGCGGGCGGTGAGGGGGCCGAGGACGGTGTCGTCCTTGTCGACGTCGGCGGGGATCTTCACCAGCGACGTCCACGGCTCTTCGCCGTCGGTGCGGTTGATCATTTGGGTTTCCTTTTGCGGCGGGTCCCGCTGGGTGGCCCGTCGTCGAGGGGCGGGCGCAGTACGGCGGGTCGGGGGAGCGGCGGGGGTGTGGGGGTGCGGGCCGGGCGCAGGGCACTGGGGGCTGTGGGTCTGGCGGCTGAGGGCGGTGTCCGTGGCGGCCTACTGGTGCTGCCGGGCGGTGGCTGGCTCGGCCCGGCTCCGGTTCCGTTGGGGGTGGTCGGTGGGCTCGGGGGTGCGTTTGGCCCGGCGGGAGCTGGGGAGTGGCCGAGGGCTGGAGGGGGCGGAGTGGGTGGGGTGCCGAGCTGGTTGCTGGGACCGCGGCGGCGCGGCTGGCCCCACTGGTAGCCGGGGATGGGTGAGGTGCCCGGGCCACCGGCTGGTCCGGGTGCAGGTCCGCCGTGCCCGCCGCCGACACCGGGGCCCGGCCCGGAGGGCACGGGCCTGTGTGGGCTGCCGGCTGGGCCTCGGCCCGGTCCGGGGGTGCCCGGGCCGGTGGGTCCTGCCGCACCGCCGCCGGGGCGGTGGCGCCGGGGAGTTCCCCACTGGTAGGTCGGGATGCGGCCCGCCGCGGTCCCGGCCGCACGCCCGCCAGCGCCGGCTGCCCGTGCTCTGCGGATGCCGGCGGCGAGTCGGGCGCCGAAGGCGTATGGCCCGAGTGACATGCCGAGCGCGCCGAGGGCGACTTTGCGCAGGACCCGTAGGCCTGGCATCCGTGGTCCGGCGGTGGTGCCGGTGATGGTGCGGGCGGGGGTGGTGACGATGCGTCGGATCCAGGAGGGGATCTTGATCAGGAGGTAGAGGGTGCAGCAGAGCAGCAGGAGGTTGATCAGCGGCGTGGTGCCGGTGAGCGGGGTGATGCCGTAGTTGTTGGGGTCGAGCAGGGCCTTGACGCAGACGAGCAGGGTGATGGCCTGGGCGATCTCGGTGGCCATGCAGCCTAGGTAGGCGCGCCACCAGAGGCGGGCGATGCCGTCGCTGGCAGGGTGGGCGTGGCAGGCGAGCATCAGCGGGCTCGCCACGGTGAGGATGTCGGTGGCCGCGGTCCGCATCAACGCGGTGACCAGCAGGGTCACGCCGAGGGTGAGTGCCACCAGTTGGATGACGAGCGTGTATGGCGCCGCGCTGCTGGTCAGTTGGGCCAGGAAGAGGCCGATGAGGGTGCCTGCCAGGTCGTGGGCGCTGATGCTGTTACCGAAGATCGCTGTGGCGAGGGCGTTGGTCAGATCGACGGTGATCGAGCAGATGGTCATGGAGAGGCTGGAGGTGGCGATGCCCAGCAGCAGGCGCGGCAGGAGGTCTTGGGCGGCCCAGCGGTGCTGGACGCTGCCGTGGGTCATCGTGGTGAGCCCGGTGGCGAGGATGAACAGGCCGTAGCCGGCGAGGGTGAGCAGCCGCATCGCCTCCCACAGCTCGACGATGCGGGGTTGCTGCGCGGGGTTGACGGTGACCAGCAGCACCTCGACCAGCGTGTTGAACAGCGGCTCGACGAAGGGCCGGATCAGGTCGGCCAGCCAGCCGGTGATCGCTTCGCGGATCTGCCCGGGGATGTCCCAAAACGACGCCGAGTCACTGACATCCCCACCTCCTCCGGTGTCGGCCGGCGGCGAGGGCGCGGGTCCAGGCGACGGTGCCGGGGCCGGCGCTGGTACTGGCTCCGTCTGATGCAGTGAGGGCGCGGGAGCCGCCGGGCTTGCGGCGGGCGCGGGTGCGGGCGCGGGCTGTGGGCCACCGGGATCGGCGAAGGCGCGGCCCTGCGTTGCCATCAAGGCCAGGACGATGGCCGCGATCGCCGCAGCAGCGCAGGTCCGGCGGCGGAGTGTCACTTCGCGCCGACCAGACCTTTGAGGACGTCCAGGATCACTGGGGCGAGGATCGCGATCATGTAGCCGATGCCGGCGCTCCTCAGCGCCCCCTTGGCCTTCTCGACCTCACCGGGATCACCGCCGGCCATCAGGTAGCGCAGGCCGCCGAACGTCAGGAACGTGGTGGCGATCACGGCGACGATCCCGGTGATCCACGCGGTGATGTTCGCGAACACCTGGTCGATCGTCGGCGGGCCGGACCGCAGGACGGCCTCCGCTGCGCCAGCGCCGGGCGCTGCGGCCACGAGCAGTACACCGGCCAGGGCGAGAGTGGTCGCGACAGCGATCGGGCAGAGCACTGGGCTGCGCGGGGCTCGGCTGCGACGACTTATTGACATAGAGACTCCCAAAGAGACTGAGGGAAAGGGCATCCGCTGAGTCGTGAGTGAAAGGGCGCCGCTGCGGCGGGGCGGCCTCGAACGTCCGTGGGCCATTACCTCCCTCGCGAGAAAGGCGGCGGACTGGGTGCAGCGGTGTCAGCGTCTGCGGCGGAATTCGAGGCGGCGCTGCCGAGGCTGGTCGGCGGCGCCCTTTCACTCTCTAAAAACCGGGATTCGACGGCGTGTCTAACGCCTGGTCCGGAAAATCGCCGGAAACGTCAGCTCCGCAGGAGCCCGGCCTGCACGGCCCGGGCCAGGCGCAGCTCCGCCCGGTGGCGGCGCATCCCCATCGCCTCCACCGAGGTCCCGGCCTCCACGGCCAGCACCCGCACCGCTACGCCCTCCAACCGGGTGCGCGCGATCAGCTCCGCCTGCTCCCGGCTCAGCACCCCACGCGCCACCGCCCGTCGGAGCACCTGATCAGGGCTGCCCGCCGGCGCGCCGTCGTGCTGCTCCGGCTGCTCGTCCAGCTCCGCCCGTGCGTCGGCGTGCCGCAGCTCGCCGACCCGGTAGGCGCGTGCGGCGCGGTCCGCCGACCAGCACAGACTCGCCGGAATCCGGCCGGCCTCCACGCTGTCCAGGCGCTCGCACAGCTCGACCGCGGCCTCCCAGAGCCCGGCCAAGATCGCCTGCTGCACCTCTTCCTGCCCCAGCTCCGGGTTCTCCCGGCGCAGCCGGGCGGCGATCCGCCATAGTCCCGGCAGCGCCATCGCGCAGACCGCGATGGGCCAGTCCTCCCCACGCCAGCCCGGGGCGGTGGTCCGGCGCAGCAGGCGGGCCCAGACGGCCCCGCGCGTCTGGTAGCCGACCGACGGGTGCAGTAGCAGCGCCCGAAGCGTCACCATGTCCAGCGGGTGCTGCGGCAGCGCCGGATCCAGGTCGCCAACCACCAGGGTCAGCGGGTGCGAGCGCTCCACGAGGCGCCGGAACTCCTCCTCCACGGCCTGCAGCGGCTCCATGCGGGCGGCGGTGTTCTCACACATGACGGTTCGTCCTCTCGGTTGCCGGCGGCGCGACTTCGCCGCTGGCACCGGTCTCGCCAAGGCCTTGGGGACGGGCCGGAGCACCACCGGGTACACCCAAGAGCCGACCTGGGGAACACCTGGGGAAACCACCGCACCTGATCCCTCCCACAGGCCCCCAGCGCGCCCCCAGAAGGGCCCTGACCTGTACGAACGCCCCCACCACGGGTGGGGAAGAGCTGGGGGCGCGGACACCGAGAAGAATCCCGAAAAATTCTCGGCAAAGCCCTCACGGAAGCCGCTCGCGAACCGTGGAGGGGAACGACACCGAGGCGCTCACCGGCCCCGGCACTGATATGACTTATTCGCCATCGAAGCGGTCGGCCGTTAAAAAGGGCCAGAAAATCCGGTTTCTATAGGTGTCAGCGTTTTCGCGGCGGCCGTTGGGCCGAATCCGTATGAACCAGCCCACCCGCCCGCTCAGCCCCGCCACGCTCCAGGACCTGTTCACCCGCCCCCGCACCACCACCGACCGACCCCCACATCCCCGCCGCGCCAACCCGACCGGGGTACCGCTGTCGGTCTGGCTCACCGGACCGCTCACCGGCTGCTGCCCCGTCTGCGAACCGGGGACCGAGGCAGCCTGCGCCAACCGCCTCCCCCTCACCCTCGCCACGCGCATCGTCGAGTCCTTCACCACCCGCGGAGACCTCGTCTACCTCCCCGACGCTGGCAACGCCACCTGCCTGATCGCCGCCGTCAAAACCGGTCGCAAGGTCATCGCCCACACCCCCACCCGCCGCGGCACCCACCACGCCCACACCGCCCTGCGCACACAGGCACCCCAACTCGCCTCCCTGGCCCTGCTGCGCCGAGGCCGCCCCGGCCACCCGCCCACCACCCCCGACGTGGACGGCACCGCCCAACTGGCGATCGCCGCCCCGCACCACCCCACCACTCCCACCCAACTCGCCATCCTCACCGCCGCCTGCGCTCACGCCCTCAAGACCGGCGGCGTCCTGGTTACCGCCACCCGCCAGAGCAGCGGCCAGCAGACCGCCGGCCACCTGGTCACCCAGGCCCAAGCCGCTGGCCTCGTCTACCTCCAGCACATTGCTGCCGTCGAAAGCGGTGCCCACCACGACCGCCTCACTCCGACCCCTTCACCCCGTACCGAGCACCGCCCCGGCTGCGCCTGCCACCACCCCCGCACCAGCCCGGGCCGCCACCTCCTGGTCCACCACGACCTCCTGGTCTTCACCAAGCCATAACGAACCGTCATCTCGCTCCGCCGCCGGCCCCGCCCTCGTATCACCCGGAGACCGCGATGAACCCGCCCGAGACCGCTGCCACCCTCCCCACCCCACCCCGCACCCCGACTCGCCCGACCGCCCCGGTGACCCTCGCCTCCCTGCCCACCTCCGTGTGGATCACCGCACAGAAGCCCGCCGCCGGCCAACGCCGCAATCGCTACACCCCGGCCACCTCCGCCCACCCCGCCAAGATGCTCCCCGCCATCGCCGCCCACGCGATCACCACCTACACCACCCCAGGTGAGCTCGTCCTCGACCCGATGTGCGGCATCGGCACCACCCTGGTCGAAGCCGTCCACCTCGGCCGCAACGCCCTCGGCATCGAACTCGAAGGCCGCTGGACCGCCGTGGCCCGCGCCAACCTCAACCTCGCCCGCACCCAAGGCGCCACCGGCACCGCCACCGTCACCACCGGCGACGCCCGCCACACCCAAACCCTCATCGACCCCGCCCACCACGGCCACGTCCAACTCCTTCTCACCTCACCCCCCTACGGCGCCTCCGTCCACGGCCGCGTCAACGCCACCCGCGACACCCACCAAGGCGGCATCACCAAGTTCGACACCACCTACGGCACCAACCCCGCCAACCTCGCCCACGCCCCCACCGACCACCTCCTCGACGCCTTCACCACCATCCTCACCAACTGCACCCCACTCCTCGCCCCCGGCGCCCACGTCGCCGTCACCGCCCGCCCCTGGCGCCACCACGGCGAACTCGTCGACCTCCCCACCGCCGTCATCGCCGCCGGCCAAGCCGCAGGCCTCACCCCCGTCGAACGGTGCGTCGCCCTCCTCGCGGGGGTGCGCGACGGCCAACTCGTCGCCCGCCCCTCCTTCTTCCAACTCACCAACATCCGCAACGCCCGCGCCGCCGGGGTGCCGATGCACCTGATCGTCCACGAAGACGTACTCGTCTTCGCCAAGCCTCACGAGGGAGGAAAGCTGATTCCAGGTCAAAACACCTGAGGTCCTCCGACTGCGGTTGCCGGCCGGGGGTGCCCGGCCGGTTCCGGAAACGCAAGGATCGACGAGTAGGGCGTTGGAGATGGATAGGCGGTCATTGAGTGGATCGCGCACCCTGAGTTTGTCTGTTGACCGGCCGAAAAGGTGCCTCGAAGTGACTAATGCTGTCTCCTTGGCGTGCCTTTATGGTTGCTGTCAACCTGAACATTGGATCCCCTATTGCATCGCTAGGGAAATCGTGTATGGCGCCAGCGTGGGTAGGCGTAGTGTTGATTGATGGCGACCTTTTTGGTGAGCCCAGAGTCATTGAGTCGACTGGTCGTGAGTCGCACATCCGCGATGAGAAGCCTCAGCGGAATGAAAGCTCTGTAAGTGCTGCCATGTTGAGGGCTGGCACAATGCGTGGAAAAACGGTCGTGCTGTTGCCAACGTGGCGTGTCACTACCGCTGACGCCTTCTTGGCCGAAGGAGTAGCCAGGACTCTCGGTGGGTGCCCCCGAATGTGCGACTCGTCCCGGTTGGAGAGATGGGAGGTGGTGACCGAGGTGGCGGAAGTTGAGATTTTCTTTTCGAGGCAGTCAGATATTGTCGTTGGCGCAAGTTTTCCTGGTGAATGTGACGCTGCGGCGCGCAGGAGCCTCTTTAAGGCCGCGTGTGGGCGAGGGGCTGCGATCAGAGCTGCTCATCTTTCTAATGGCTCGCCAAGGCCCTGTCTCGCCCTATTCTTTGGCTTGATGGTTGATCCAAATCTCGGTCGATTCGGATTCGTTTCATCGGCATGGTCGCTTGTTCCGGCTGTAAGTAGCCTGAGTCAATCTCTTGCAGGTTCGGGAGACCAGGTCCGTGCTTGTCTCTCGCTTGGTGGTTCGTCTTATGTGGAGCTCCGCCATAATGCGCTTCAGGCGTAGTGCCATGGTGGCTAAGGTTGCTGGCTGCATTGGCGGTGTGGTACGTCATCATCTGGTTGCATAGTCGGTGCGGGAGGTCCGTGCCCCGCGGGCGCCGTCTCTGGAGTGCAGCCCTGCCAGTGCAGGACTCACCAGCCCAGGCCCTCCTCCACTGGGGCACGCGGAGAGGTCCGGTCGGGTGGATCGGGCCGCGGCCCACACCTCCAGATGCTCACCGGTCACGGTCCGTTGGCCGCGGTCATCGAATTCGCGCTTTGCAACCCGAGCCCGGTCGCCGTCGACCTCACCTTGCCGGAGTGGCTGCCCGTGCCCGCGCAGACCATTGGGCGGCCCGAGCTCGGCGTCCTTGCGGGACGGCCAGCGCTGCGGTCCTGGTCGCCCTCTGTAGCCGCTACAGGGGAGGGCGGCATCGCTGGTTGCTGGTCTGCTAGTGCTGCTCCGCGTTAATTCGTGGAGGGGTGTTGATCAGGCTGCCTCCTTGAGTGGGGTGCCGTCGTAGGTCCAGCGGAAGGGCTTGGCGGT
>NZ_JBVHLF010000107.1:0-19322 GCF_055559155.1 Kitasatospora sp. NPDC024654 | reverse complement strand
GCAAGCACCCCAACGCGGGCTGGAAGGAACTCCGCCGCCGCTACTGTGACGGCGGATGGTGGCCGCGCGACGGAGAAGTCGTCTTGTTCAACCCGGGCTCGGTAGCCACCACGCGCTACCGCCCGCGAGGCACGACGATCCCCTCCCCGTGGCCCAGCACAGTTTGAGGAAAGCAACAGTCCAACGGGACTTGTGGAGAGCCGGATGCGGGGCCAACTCGCACGTCCGGTTCGGGAGGGCGGCGCGGAGAAACGGGCCGGGAGCAATCCCGGAACCGCGCTCCGCGTCGACCCCACCGACTGCACCGGGCCGAGCAGATGCCGATCCGGGCGATCGCCCGGCACCTGGGCATCTCGAAGAACACGGTGAAGCGGGCGCTGGCCAGCAACCGGCCGCCGGTCTATCAGCGCCCGCTGAAGGGCTCGGCCGTGGACACGTTCGAACCCGCCATCCGCGAGTTGCTCAAGCAGACCCCGACGATGCCCGCCACGGTGATCGCCGAGCGGATCGGCTGGAACCGCGGGCTGACCATCCTCAAGGAGCGCGTGCGCGAGCTGCGGCCGGCCTACCTGCCCGCCGACCCGGTCTCCCGGACGGTCTACCAGCCGGGCGAGCTCGCACAGCGTTCGGTCCGAGGTCGATGGACTCCGAGACGACCTTCGCGACCGCGCTCTGGACGCCCTCGACTAGTCAGATACACACTGCCAAGATGCTGGACCCGTCCCAGCGGGCCGCCTGCCCGACGCTGGCCCGGTGAGCACCGACGTCGCGGCATCAGGGGAAGTCCACCAGGACGGTGTGGCCCACCAATTGAAGGGGAGCAGCGCGGTGTCGTGGAGGGACGCGGTACAGCCGGCGTTGAGGATGCTGCTGCAGCCGGACGAGCACCCCGATCCGCACCTGGAGCTGCTGCGGCTGGGAGCGGAACATGAGGACATCGAGGCTTGGACCGTCGTGGTGACGCTGGTTCTGGACGGCGCGTTGGTGACCGGCACTTGTTCGTCATCGCCGGCACCGCCGGCGCCGGCAAGACCTCGCTCGCGCTGCGCTGGGCGCACCGGGCCCGGGACCGCTTCCCGGATGGACAGCTCTACGTCAACCTGCGCGGCTACGACCCGGGGCAGCCGGTCACCGCCCAGGAGGCGCTGCACCGGTTCCTGATCTCCCTCGGCGTCGACGCCCAGTCCGTCCCGCAGGACCTGGATGCGGCGGCCGCGCTCTACCGCTCCCTGCTGGCCGAGCGCCGCGTCCTGGTGGTCCTGGACAACGCCGCCACGGTGAGCCAGGTCCGTCCCCTGCTGCCCGGCAGCGCCGGCTGCCTGGTCGTCGTCACCAGCCGCAGCCGCCTGTCCGGCCTCGCGGTGCGCGACGGCGCCCGCCGACTGACCCTGGGCATACTGCCCGAACCGGAAGCGGTCGCCCTGCTGCGCGCCGTCACCGACGGCCACCGATCACAGGACGACCCGGACAAGCTCACCGAGCTCGCCCGGCTCTGCGCCCAACTGCCACTGGCCCTGCGCATCGCCGCCGAGCGCGCCGCCAGCTTCCCTCACATGGGACTGGACGACCTGATCGCCGACCTGCGGGACGAGTCAGCCCTATGGGACGCGTTGAGCGTGGGAGACGACGAGGACGCCGACGCCGTCCGCACGGTGTTCGCCTGGTCCTACCGGGCCCTGCCCGACCAGGTCGCCCGCCTCTTCCGCCTCCTGGGCCTGCACCCCGGCCCCGAATTCGGACTCCACGCCGCGGCTGCCCTCGCCCAACTGACCATCAGCCGCACCCGCCAACTCCTCGACTCCCTGGTCGGCGCCCACCTCGTCGAACAGACTGCACCAGACCGCTACCAGTTCCACGACCTGCTGCGCGCCTACGCCACCGACCAGGCCCAGCACGAGGAATCACCCACGGAGCGGCAGGCCGCGCTGCGCCGGGTGTTGGACTGGTACTTGCACACCGCCGACGCCGCCCAGCAGTGGATCAGCCCGGCCGAAGCCCGCCTGCCGCTCACCCCGCCGGCGGACGGTGTGCAGCCGCTGGCCTTCGCCGACTACAACGCGGCCGTGGACTGGGCCGAGCGTGACCGCGCCAACCTCCTGCAGGCCGTTCGAACCGCTGCCGCGGCCGGCGACGACCAGCTGACGTGGCAACTGGCCGCCGTGCTCTTCAGCGCGCAAGCTCCCTCAACCCCGGGCGTGGACTGGCTCTCCGTGGGCCACATCGGCCTGGCGGCAGCAGACCGGTTGGGCGACAACACCGCGCGCGCCTTACTGCTCACCGATCTCGGCATGGGGTACACCCGGATCAACTCCCTTGACGAGAGTCTGGAGTACCACCGCAAAGCGCTGGCGATCTGGCGCGACCTGGGGGACCGGCTCAGCGAGGCGCACTCGCTCAACCTGCTCGGCCTGGTCCAGCTGCGCAGCCGGCAACTGAGTGAGGCCGCAGAGCACTTCGAGGAGGCCATCGCCGCCTTCCACCTGCAGGGCGCCATGCACTGGAAGGCCACCACGCTCTCCAACCTCGCCAGTGCTCACTACCGCGCCGGACGCTTGCCCCAGGCCATGGCAACCATCGAGCAGGCGCTGACGGCACACCGCTCGTTGAACAACCAGCGAGGCGAAGGAAACGCCCTGCGTATCCTGAGCGACCTGCAACGCGAACAAGGGGTCCTGGACAAAGCCCTCGCGTCGGCTCACGACGCATTGGAGATCGCGCTGGGCCTGCGCGACCACCGGCTGGAGGGGTTCTGGCTCATCACTCTTGGCGACGCCCAGCAGGCCAACGGTCAGTTCGCCGACGCGCTGGAGTCGTATCAGCGCGCTGCCGTGCTCCATCGTCGCCTCGGTGACCGCAGCCGGGAAGCGTTGGCCTGGCACGGCGTGGGCGAGACGTACCGCCGGCTCGACCGACCCGCGGACGCGGCCAGTTTCCACCGCCAGGCCGCTGCCGTTCAGCACGAACTCGGCGACGCCTGGAACGAGGCCTTGGCCCTCGACGGCCTGGGCACATCCGTGCTCGGCGAGGATCCGGAGGCCGCTCGGTGGCACTGGGCAGAGGCGCTGAGCCTTCTCGCCGACTACGACGACCCGCGAGCGGTGGCGATCCGCAACCGGATCGAACGCCAGCTGGAGACGGGCTGAGCCACGCCGCTCACCCCTGAGCGGGTGGCACTTCCTCTTGTGGCGCGGTCCCGCGCGGGGGTGCTGCGTGAGAGGTAAAGGTCAGTTCGGAGAAGTCCCGGCCCTGAACCACCGTGTGCTGGTGGCCGCCGCTGATGTGGTTGTGTACGTCACCGTCACCGGTGCGCACCAGCTTCGCCTGCTCGTGCCACTGCTGCAGTCCCGTACGGAAGTCCGCGTCCAGGGCGGCCCGTACCGCCAAGGCGGTGCTCAGCAACTGTCCTCGCGTTGGATCGGTCGGCGCCTGCTCCAGCGCCACCAGCTCGGCCACCCCGGAACTGACCGCCGGCGTTCCCGCATCGTCGGCGGTGGCCGCCGCGTGCCTGAATGGGCGGCGCACCAGCGCGCTCAACCCAGCCCAGGCCTGCTTGCCCATCTCACCGCCGGCACCACCCGCCAACGCTGCCAGCAGTCCCACCGAAACCGGATCCACCCTGCACCCCCACAGATACTGTCACCAGTGGCAGATACGGTACGGCAGTCGCCGCCTGCCTTCTACGCGGAGCGGAAGAAATACGGTGTACGACCTGAAGCTGCCGGTCGAGGACGACAAGCTCACTGTCGGGAGCTCGCCGACACCTACCGGGTCGAGCAGTTGGCGGCCGCCGAGGCATCCAGGGGCGTCAACCGCTCACGGGGCGCAGCGCGCTGGCTGTCGCGAGCTTGAGCAACTGCTGCGCCGTCGAGTAGGTGCCGGCGGCTGGGCGGACCGTGGCGGCCGGCTGGTACTCGACATCGAGCAGCACGTTCCCGCACAGCAGCAGGAGGCCCTCCCAGTGGGTGGCGTCCGCTGCGGAGGGCACCAGCTCGACCCACTCGTGGCGCCAGTCACAGGGCCGGGCGGCGGGGTCGACGTCCAGGTGGTTGACCAGGTCGTTCGTTGCCCAGGCGAAGTCCTGGACGGCGACGCCGGGGGCGCTGAGGTAAGAGGTGGAAGCCGCGGTCAGCGTGGCCAGCCCCAATCGTGAGCCGTTGGCCGCGTGCCAGCTGCACCATGTGATGCCCGTACCTTCGGTGTGTGGGTCGAACATGCCGCTGTCCGAGGGCGGGTCGAGGTCCCGAGTGGGGGTGCCGTCCAGGGCGGCGGTCAGGGCTGGTGCGTCCAGCAGTGAGCAGGCGGAGGGTGTCGGCAGATAGGGGCCTGACGGGCGTGCCATGCCGCCGATGGTGCCGGTCAGACTCGTGGCCGCCGCTGCCAGCACCGCGCCGGCCAGCAGTGGGGCCGGCCACCGGGCCGGCAGCCCGGAGAGCCAGGACGAGGCCCGGCCGGGAGACGCCCCGGGCCCGGCCAGGTGGTCGAGCAGCCGGGCGTGGCGGAAGCGGTACGCTCCCCCGGAAAGGCGCAGCACCCCGCGGTCCCTGGCGTCGTCGAGGAAGTCCAGGGTCCGCCACGGCAGCCGCCGGGTCGTGGCCAGCAGCACGCGTGCGACGGCGAAGCGGCCCCACGCCGAGGCGGTGAGGCCGTAGACGAAGGTGAGGGCGGCTGCGGCGCCGTTGGCGGCGGCCCAGACGGGCGCCCCGGTCCGGCCCGCGCCCGCGTGCTCCTGCCACGTGACCAAGAGCGGGATCGGCAGGAGGACCAGCGCCTCCAGGCACCAGCGGCGCGGTCCGGACACCGCCAGGTTGAAAGCGGTCGTCAGTGCCGAGGCGCGGTCGGTGCGCAGCAGCGCCCGCGGCGTGCCCGCGGTCACGTCGGTGGCGGCCGTCGGTGTCGCTCGCACCACGAAGACCACCGCGAGCACGAGCGCGAAGGGCACCGGGAAGCCCGCCGGATAGGGGTCCTGGGAGGTCGGCAGGTTGGTCAACCAGGCCATGCCCACCCCGGCCGCGCCTGCCACCGTGCGCGCCGCGATCCCCGGCAGACGCGGCCTGACGCTCAGCCGCACCGGTGTGGGATCCGCAAGGAGGACGTCCGTCAGGGCCACTGCCAGCGGAAGCGCGCCCGCCAGCGCCAGCGCGGCCCAGAACGGGCAGCCGATCCCCAGCCACCGCACCGTGCCGTGCAGCGGCAGTGCGGCGGTGAGCGCGACTGTCGCGGCGTAGACGAACACGACGGCACCGGCCGTCGCGGCGGCCGTCTGCCGCCGATACACCCGCCACCAGGCCAGCTCGCCACCGGGGGCACCGCCGCGGACAGCGTCTCCGGCAAGGCCGCGAAGCCATCTCTCAGCATCCTTCGCGCGCCAGCGAGGCGGCGGGCCCACGTCCAGCGGCGGGCTGTACGCGGCCGGGACGAGCCGTCCCATCAGGTGCGCCTCGATGCGCGCACGGGTGGGCAGGGTCGCCGCGTCCAGGAGTTCGGCCGGGTTCGCGTCCGCCGCGGCGTAGACCGACAGGGCCAGGCCCAGCATCAGCGGTGAGACCAGCACGGCGCGCAGCCGCTGCGCGTGCGCGCCGGTTCCGTCCCGCAGACACGCGATTACCCCCGACCACAGGCCGGAACCGTCCCGTTCCGTACGCCGGGTGCTCGTGCTCAGGCACTCGACCACCTCGGGAACCGACAGCGGGCGCAGTTCCACGGCCGGCGCAGCACGCAGCACGTCGGCCCCGTGTACCGCCCGCCGGTACTCCTCCGTACGGCTGGTCAGCACCAGGTGGCTGTGCTCGTCGACCCCTTCGTTGAGCGCAGTGAGTGCAGCCGACCGCTGCGGGCCGGGGATCTCGTCGAAGCCGTCCAGCACCAGCAGCAGCCGTTCGGGCCGAGCCACCTCGTCCGCCAGCGTGCTGCCCGCACTCGTTGGTGCCGCGAGTTCAGGGTGCTCAACGGTGAGCCGCTCGGCCACCCACCGCCACAGGCCCGTCTTCCGTGCGTCCCAGGACGCGACGGGCAGAAGCACCGGCAGCCGGCCGTGAGCGTCGCGCTGTTCCAGCAGACGCAGCGCCAGCCTCAGCGCGGCCACGCTTTTACCCGCCCCCGGCGCGCCGAGGACCACCAGTCGGCGGGACGGCACGCGGGCAAGGACCTGGTCGAGATCGGCCACGTCACCGTCGAGATCCAGCGGGGCATCGCCGCCCTGGCCGCGGATGTTGGCCCAGTGATCGAACAGACCGGGCTGCGCGGCCCGGCACATCACCGGCAGCAGCAGGCGGCCCTGCACGCGGCGCACCACCAGCTCCTCCCGCCACTGCCGCTTCTGTTCACGGGCCAGGCCCTCGATAGCGGCCTCGACCCGACCACGCAGCACGTTGTGGTGACGGCCGTGCGAGAGCAGCCGACGCTGCCGGGTCGCCGAGCCCAGCGCGTGCCCGGCCGCGACGGCAGCCAGTCCCACGATGACAAGCCACGCCGTACCGCTGCCGCGTGGCCGGGAGAGGCCCGCAATCATCGCGGCCACGCCCCCGCCGGCCAGGACGGCCACGGCGGTCCACCGCAGGGCGGCGGCCCGCGCCGATAACGGGGAGAGGTGGATCGGTATCCCGTAGAGGGTGATCCGGCCGATGGACCGAGCCTGAATCACGGTATGCGCGTCGCCGCTGAACGTGTTGTCCACGCGCTTGTTCACGCCTCGGCCCGGCCTCACGCCCCTGCCCTCCCCCTTGTGATCCCAGCCTCGGCACCGACTTCGCCGTGGTGGCCTTCACCGACGCTGACGGTACCTGAGCGCGGAACCCGGGCTCCACCGGTCCTGTCCTCCAGGGCCTGCGCGCCGCTCGAAGGGGTGGCCCATCTCTTCGAGCACCTGGTCGGCCACCACCGAGACAGGCAGCGGCAGGCAACGGCGGGGCCGGCCTCGCCGCAGCTGCCGCCCGCGCGGCTGCCAGCTCCTGGTCCTCGGCGATGCCGATCGCGGGTATGCCATGATTTGGACTGGCTGGATCGGCATTGGCCGGGATCTCCAACCCCTGGCCGCCGTCACAGCGGCCCTCTCCGCCACCCTGGCCGTGCTCCCGTCCATCAGCGCCCGACGTCAACGGGCACGCTAAGTGGTCGACTGCTATTGACATCAATCCCTGACCCGAGAGCCCCTTGGCCACTGCGCCAGGGCTCTTCAGCGGATCGGCTGGAACGGGCCAGGGCCAGCTGAGGGCCGGAGCCTGTTCCGCCGTGGACGAGTTGGCTGCTCGCGGCAGAGCTGCTGCACTGAGGTTGGGAGTGTTGGTGGCGGGCTCGCCGTGGGCGGGTGGGCCGGGGTGCGGCGCTCGGACGCAGGGTAGTTCTTTAATGCTTCGGCGGCTGTCTTCCCCCGTTATGGGCAGGGGAAGGCAGCCGCCGAAGCGTTCGTTGGGGTCAGAGTTCCCCGGCGAGGATGCCCTTCTTGGCGGCTTCCCACTCGGCGGCGGTGAAGCAGAGGGCGGGGCGGTTGGGGTTCTTGGAGTCGCGGACGGCCCGGCCTCCACCGGGTAGATCGGTGACCTCCACGCACTCGTTCTCGCCGGCGCTCGCTGAGGCCTTGCGCCAGGTGGCGCCGGAGAGGTCGTAGGCGTAGAGGTCGGCCTTCGGAGCGTTCACGTGCGGGTTCCTTCTTCCATTCGTGCGATCAGTGCGAGCGAGTCGTCTGTCGACAGGGCGGCTGCGACGATCCGCTCGAAGGCGCCGGCGTATGTCTTGACGCCGTCGGCGTCCTCAACGTAGGACGCGCCGAGCAGGTTCTCCAAGAGCACGACGTCAGGAACGGGGCCGGGGAAGCCGATCAGGGTGAATGCGCCTGCCCCGCCGGGGTGCGGGGTGGCGTTGAGGGGCATGATCTGGATGGTCACGTTGGGCATCTCGGCGACGTCGCGCAGGCGTTGGAGCTGTTCGCGCATGGTGGCCGGCCGTACTGCGAAGCGCTGGTGGAGTACGGCTTCGTGGATGACGGCCCACAGTTGTAGCGGGCGTTCGGGGCGGCTGAGGACGGCCTGGCGGGCGTGCCTGACCTCGGCGAGGGCGGTGACCTCTTCGGGGGTGCGGCTGGTGGCGTGGGCGGCGATGGTCTCGCGGGCGTAGGCGGCGGTCTGCAGCAGGCCGGGGACGAGGCCGGGTGCGTAGAAGCGGATGCTCTCGGCATCGGCTTCCAGCGAGATGTAGTCCGCGTAGGCGGGGGCCAGGACACCGCTGTAGGTCTGCCACCAGCCGCGCTTGCCCGCGTCCTTGGCCAGGCTCTCCAACGCGGTGAAGACGTCCGGGTCGCTGACGCCGTAGGTCTTGAGCAGTTCGGCGACCTCGGCAGGGCGGATCGACTGGGTGGCGTTCTCGATCTTCGACATCTTCGGGGCCTTCCACCCCATCCCTTCGGCCGCGTCGTCGAGCGTGAGGCCGGCCTTGTTGCGTAGGCGCCGCAGTGCCTTGCCGAGTTGGCGGCGCCGGACGGTTGGAGCCAGAGGCGAGTTCGACATGTGGGAAGTCTGGCACCGACCCGGCGTGCAAGACGAGGGTTCACTACCCCATCCTTCACCCG
Organism: Kitasatospora sp. NPDC024654; assembly: GCF_055559155.1. Taxonomy (NCBI): domain Bacteria; kingdom Bacillati; phylum Actinomycetota; class Actinomycetes; order Kitasatosporales; family Streptomycetaceae; genus Kitasatospora; species Kitasatospora sp. NPDC024654. Next base: position 10,762 of record NZ_JBVHLF010000107.1, on the reverse strand, counting down.
TCTGGGTAGAAACCTTGCGCCCATAGCGGGAAGGGGTCCATCCTCTGTGGAAAGGCGCTCACTGGCAGTCAACTTCTTTCTGCTCAGCGCTACTTGATCCGATGCTGCGCGGACACGAACCCGCAGATAGGAGGTGCCATGCTCACGGCGGAGGACCCGACGGTCGCTGAGGCCGGGTTCTATCTCCAGATCAGGCGCTCGGGGTTCACAGCGCACATGAGCGCCTGCCGGAAGAATCTGCGCCGGGTGCGGGAGCTGACGGACAAGACGCTGAGCGAGGCCGGGGTCGATCCCGGCCTCGTGGACAACGCCCAGTTGGTGGTGTCCGAGCTCGTGGGCAACTCGGTCCGGGCCTGCGGGGACTTCGTCCCGCTGGTGGTGGAGGCCGAGGCCGGCCCGCGGGGAGTGCAGGTCAACTGCCACGACCCCGAGCAGGATCGCCGACCCCGCCACTCGGGCATCGCCCCCGACGACGCCGAGGCGGAGAAGGGCCGGGGCCTGTTCCTGCTCGACTGCCTCGCCCCGGGCTGGCAGGTCACCCCGACACCGACCGGCAAGCAGATCCGCTGCTGCCTGCCCTACCCAGGAGGAACCGTGTCCGAGCCGAACCGGGGCGAGATGCCGTTCAGCATCGCCTTCAACGCCCAGAGCCGCCAGCTCATGGTGACCATGACCTATGGCCGGCCGCCCCGGCAGACCCTGCGGCGCAAGGCCCTGACCTCCCTGGAGGAGGTCGCCGCCGCCATCGCCGACCACAGCTGCGAGGCCCATCTCCAGGCGTCCTTGGCCCACGCCCTGGTGGACGCGGCCGTCCTGAAGCTCGGAGCGGACCCGGTCAGCCTGCGGGAAGCCGTCCGGGCCCTGTGCGACCCGGATAACACCGTCCCCGTCGGCGACCTCCTGCGCGGAGTCTCGACGCTCGGGCCGACCCCCGGCACGTGCTGACCCGCCCGCGCCAGCACCAGCCCGGGGCCCGGCCCGGTCGCACCGCAGGTGCCCCGCAGCCGGCCCGGTGGGCCCCACCAACCAGCACGATCAGCACACTTGGGAGGACAACTGTGACCGAACGGAACGTCCCGATTGGCGCGTTACCGCCGCTGGTACCGCTGCCGGCCCGGCCCGCGCCGCTGGCCCGCGTGAAGTACGTGGAGGTGGAGACCTCCAAGTACTGCAACCGGACCTGCACGTGGTGCCCCAACGGGCACACCGACGCCCGCCGGAGCCAGGAGTTGATGGACTGGCGGGTCTTCACGAAGATCACCGCCGAACTCGGGGCGGCCGGTTTCGCCGGGTTCTTCGCCTTCCACAACTACAACGAGCCGCTGGCCAACCCCCGCTTGGCCAAGGAGATCGCCCGGGTGCTGACCGACGTCCCCGGCGCGAAGCCCGCGATCTACACCAACGGCGACCTGCTCGACCGCAACGTGCTGGAGCTGATGGCCAAGGACGGCGTGCGGTACGTGCGCGTCACCCGTTACCCGCACCGGGCCACCACCCTGCCGACCTTCGACGACCTGCGGCACTACCTGGGGCTGAAGAAGCTCCTGGACATCCGGTTCGACTGGCAGTTCTGCGAGGTCCGCCAGGGCCTGGCCGCGACCTGGACCGACCCCGACAGCGGGATGAAGGTCGAGATCATCCGGCCTGCGATCGACACCTACAACGACCGGGGCGGAACGGCGGTGGTCCTCAAGGTCGGCTCCTACCGCACGGCGCCGTGCCAGATGACGGCGACCTCCATCAGTGTGACCTACCGGGGCGAGTTGAAGATGTGCTGCAACGTCGTCCCGGAGGGCTCCCAGCACCAGGAGTACGTGGTCGGCAACGTGCGGGACGCGAGCCTGGCCGAGCTGTTCACCAGTGGCGTGATGGCCGAGTGGCGCGCGCGGCACGCAGGCGCGGACTGGACCGCCTCCCCGGCGTGCCGTACCTGCGTCCAGGCCCTGCCGGAGACCCGCCGGTGACCGCCCCGACCACCTCCCAGGCGGTGACGGCCTCCGCCCCGGGAAGACTGTGCCTGGCCGGCGAGTCTCTGGACTGGATGACCGGCGGCTCCTCGGTGGTCGCCGCGGTGCCGCTTCGCACCCGCGTGACCGCCTGGCGTGCGCCGGGCGGCCACACCCTGGCCCTGGCCTCCGGCGCGCCCCTGCACCGCACCCGTCTGTTGCCCGCGCAGAGAGCCGCCGAGCGCCACTACGACGGCGACGTCCTGGACCATCTGCAGGCCGCCGCCTGGGTCACCCTGCACGACGCGAGCCGCATCGCTGGGACCGTGCTGACCGCCACCACCGACCTGCCGGTCTCGGCCGGGCTGTCCTCCAGCGCCGCCCTCACCCTGGCCGCCGTCGCCGCCCTGCACGGCCTCAACGGGGCAGCCCTGGACCTGAGCACGGCCTGCGGCCTCGCCCGCCAGGCCGAGACCGGCGAACTCGGCTCCGGGGCCGGCTGGATGGACTTCCTGGCGTGTGCGCACGGCGGCGTCAACCGCGTGGACGCCGGCCAGGTGCCCACGGCCCGGCGCCTGGCCCCCACCCTGGGCATCCCGGTCATCCTCATCGACACCCAGCAGCGACGCACCACCAAGGCGGTGCTGGCCTCCAAGCGCGACCGCTACCGGTCGGGCGAGAGGGACATGCTCGTCTATGCCCGCGAAGCGCCCCTGCTGGTCGACGCCCTCACCAACGCGCTCACCGCCCCAGCCGTGGACTACCGCGAGGTCGGCCGCCTCGTCAGCGCCTACCACGGCCTGCTGCGGGACAAGGTCCACTGCTCGACCGGACTGATCGACATGTGCGCCGAACGGGCGTGCGCGGCGGGCGCGTTCGGCGCCAAGCTCAGCGGCTCCGGCCACGGCGGCTGCCTGTTCGCACTGGTCCCCGACGACGCCGTGACGGCCGTCCTGCGATCCCTCGCGGACCTTCCCGTCCACGCGCTCGCGCTCCCCGCCGGCGAGCCCAACGGCCTTTCCACCAACGGGCCCACGGCCCGCCTGAACCTCACATGATCGCATGTGTGGCCGACCGGACACGGTCGGTAACCTCTCTGTCCAAGGCCCCGCAAGCCGCAACCCCGGAAGGCAGGTCATGCCCGACTACTCCCGCCTCGTGAAGGCCTACGACATCCGCGGCGAGGTCCCCTCGCAGCTGAACCCCTACCTCGCCACCAAGGTCGGCGCGCTGTTCATCCGCCTCACCGGGGCGGACCGGATCGTCATCGCCCAGGACATGCGCTCCACCTCCCCCGCGCTGGCCGAGGCCTTCGCCACCGGGGCCACCAGCGCCGGGGCCGACGTCATCGACGCCGGACTCGGCTCCACCGACTACCTGTACTACTGCTCGGGCAGCCTGGACCTGCCCGGCGTGATGATCACCGCCAGCCACAACCCCGCCCGGGACAACGGCATCAAGCTCTGCCGAGCCGGCGCCGCCCCCATCGGCGAGGACACCGGCCTGGCCCAGATCCGCACCTGGCTGGAGAACGACGACATCCCCGCCCCGGCCGCCACTCCCGGCGCCGTTACTTGCCGCGAGATGCTCACCGACTACGCGGCCCACCTGAACCGGCTGGTCGACCTGTCGGGCATCCGCCGCCTCAAGGTCGTCGCCGACGCCGGCAACGGCATGGCCGGACACACGGTCCCCGCGGTCTTCTCCGGCCTGCCGATCGAGCTGGTGCCGCTCTACTTCGAACTGGACGGCACCTTCCCCAACCACGAGGCCAACCCCCTGGAGCCCAAGAACCTCCTCGACCTCCAGGCCCTGGTCAAGAAGTCCGGCGCGGACATCGGCCTGGCCTTCGACGGAGACGCCGACCGCTGCTTCTTCATCGACGAGACCGGCGAGGCCGTCTCCCCCTCCGCCATCGTCGGCCTGGTCGCCACCCGCGAACTCGCCAAGGATCCCGGATCGGCGATCATCCACAACGTCATCACGAGCGCCGCTGCCGTGGAGATCATCCGCGAGCACGGCGGCACGCCCGTGCGCTCCCGCGTCGGTCACTCCTACATGAAGGCCCTGATGGCCGAGCACAACGCGGTCTTCGGCGGCGAGCACTCCGGCCACTACTACTTCCGCGACTTCTGGCGGGCCGACACCGGCATGCTCACCGCCCTGCACGTCCTGGCCGCCCTCGGCGAACAGGACCGCCCCCTGTCCGACCTGGTCGCCGACTACTCCCGCTACATCGCCTCCGGCGAGATCAACTCCGAGGTCGCCGACGTCGCCGGCACCCTCAACGAGGTCGAGACCGCCTACCGCCACTTCGACCACGTCACCACCGACCGCCTGGACGGCCTCACCGTCGACCTCGGCGACGGCCGCTGGTTCAACCTCCGCCCCTCCAACACCGAACCCCTGCTGCGGCTCAACGTCGAAGCCCCCGACGAACCGTCCATGGCCGCCCTGCGAGACGAGGTCCTCGCCCTCATCCGCTGACACGCTGAAGACCGTGGGGCCCCCGGGGGCCCCACGCACATGTCCTCGTCCTGAGTTGTGTGGCCCGTCGGCGGTCGCGGTGGGCTTCCCCTGCGAGGGTGTCATGTTCGGGTGGCGGGATGGGAAGCCGTCACCCTCCCCAGCCCGCCGCGACGCCGGTTGAGCCGGCCCGCCCAGACGCCGAGAGGTCCGTTGATCTGCGCGATTCTCGGTGTGCACTCCCGAAATCGATGTGGTGCTCAGTTATACCGCCGGGTGTAAGGCAGAGATCACGACACTCCCGTGAAAGTGGATCAAGCACAGCAGGGTCCCGGACCGATCATGGTCCGGGACCCTGCTGTGCTCATTGGCACCTGGCCGGGAGACAAGGGCTACATCGGCGGGGACAGCGACAGTGCTGACGGGCTGAGACGGTCGTGTCCCGCCGAGTGGTGTAGCCGATCTTGCCTCAAAGCTTCACAGGTGCGCAGCTGCCGGGAGACCGGACGGCGCCCTCGGACTGAAGCCCACAGGCTGACGCCTTGTCAGCCCAGACGGGGTTCCCGAAGCCGGGATTCCGGTCGTGAACTGCGCTTTTGCCGCCTTGATCGGCTACACCACTCGGTGGGACACCATCCTTGAGACGCTAGGGGTTCGTGTTTATGACCCGGCTTCAGGTCGTTTCCTCAGCAATGATCCACTTTTTGAGTCTGACGACCCAACGCAGATCAACGGATATGACTACGCAGGAAATGATCCGGTCACAGGGGCGGACCCTTCGGGCGAGATACGCGACCCGGACCTGGGTGGCCGAATTCTGAGCGACGGTGACTACGCGTCAGACGAAGAACTCATAGCCAGCTCGGCCCACGATGGAACCCAATACAAGGATGTCTCCTGGAAGAAGGGGCGTTTTGAGGAGATTCTCAAGCGCGACATGAATCCTGATGGGACTTGGGACTGTTGGCGCTGCGGTTACAGATTTTCAGACAGGCGCGACGTACAGGCCGGGCATCGTAATTATGCTCGCAAAAGGGGTGGAAATCTCCGCGATGAGAATTTGTGCATCGAAGGTTGGGCGTGCAATAGCAGCGCTCAAGACCGAGGACGCCCCTCGCCCGGGATGTCCTGTCGGGAGCGTTACGCATGCGGTAGTCCCAATCCGCCGTCTGCTCGCAGATTGAATCGGAACAGGGATTGGTTGGAGCGACAAGCGCGAAGGGCGGGGCGTGACTCGGACGCAGGAGAAATCAGCATTCGCGGAGCCTTGGGCGGGGTCGCAGTGATTGCCTCTGTGGGCTTGGCGATCAGAGATGTCGAACAAGCGCCAAGGGGACAGAAAGTGCAAACCGCAGTGAATGATGCGGCAGGTCTGGCCGGCGGCCTAGCTGGTGCTGCCTATGGGGCCGAAACAGGGGCGGCTATCGGCTCGTTCGTGCCCGGCATCGCTACCGCTGTCGGAGGATTTGTCGGCGGTGTCGTGGGTGGCATAATCGGCAGCGGGATTGCGACGTCCGTTGCAAGACGAATAGAAGACTGGTTCTAGAAATATGGCAGCAGCCAGTCGGCTTGCGGTGATCTGCTAAAAGACTGCTGATGTTCAGAAAGTTCATGACTGGTTGAATAATCAACCAGTCATGAACTTTTTCATATCTAGGATGAGTAAGTCTGAATGTTTGGCGGCCGCAAGGCTGGAGCCAGGCGTAAGCAGATCCCGCACAGAGCCTTCTCAGCGGCCTCGGCAGGCTACACTCGGAGCGCCAGGTGCGACCGGTGCGCTGGGCGAACTGACGTTGGGGCAGGGGGGCAAGACTTGGGGACTGCACTGCCTCTTACTGCACCCTCTGCCGAGGAGTTCCACTCCAATTGATGGCCAGCCGACTGGCCCTTCCGTGCAATACGCCATGCCTATGCGGGGAGCAGATGTGAGAAAAAGCGTCACCATGGTTGATGTGGCCAGGGTCCTTCCAGATGCAAACAGGCTCAAGGCGACATGCATCGCGCTTGCCGCACTGGATATCATTGTCAGTCCATCTGGCGAATCTTTCCGGGAAAGCTCCTTTGAGCGAGAATGGGGGGCAGGGATTGATGCTGCAGTGATGGACAATAGAGGGGGTGACGGATACTTCATCGCCTTCTGTCGGGCCGGAGTAGTGGCCCTGGGATTTGATCACGAGTCCTGCATGAGCCCGCACTCCTTCCATCCACTACAGGTCTGGCCGGGAGTTATTGATCAAATCCCGGAAGATTTTTTGCCAGTCCTGGCTGGCTTGCCAGATTTCATGGATGACACGGTTCCTCTTGTGACGGCATGTTCCTGGATTTCCGCTGGTAGCGACTCCTGGTGCACTGGTGAGATCGACTTCCCTCAATCCGATGAAGTCAGCCCCGATGGTTCGGCGTGGCTATTCGACTTCCTTGTGCATCCCACGGCGAGTGCTTATGGTGAGCGCCTTGGATTGAAGGGTGAAACTGATGCGATCGATGCGATTGACAGCGTCCTGAACTTCACGCCGCTGAATCAGTCTATTTTGACGATGGTGAACCCGGAATGTGACTTGGAGTCCGTGCGCCAGGATATCGAAAATATTGGCTACCCGGTGGGTCTGTAATAGGTCAGTACCGTGATCGCGCTATGCCAGACCGTCCCGCAGAGGCTGGACGGGCGAATCCGGACAAACACCATGCCGCACCACGAGGATCTTGTCGGCCAGGTGCCCGGCTTCCACCGCGGCGAGCGTCTTGGGCAGTGTGGCGGCGCAGGCGTCGTGGTTGTCCCAGGCGACGTAGCGGGCCCGCCCTCAAGGGCCAGGCGCAGGTAGCGGTTCAGGACGCCGAGCTGGCTGAGGGCTTCGGGCACGGCCAGGGCCACGAGCTCGATGTGGTAGCGCGCCCGCCGGTACGCGGCGATCTCCTCCAGGAACTCCTCGGGCCGGCCCAGCGGCGCCTCGACCACCGCGTCGAACCGGCCGGCTCGCAGCTGCTCCTCCGCCTGGGCCTGCCACCCGTAGGTGTCCGTGCGCACCCGCACCCCGGCGGTGCGCACGTCCTCGGCGAGGTAGCGCCGGTAACGGGGGTGGACGGCCTTGTACAGGTCGCGGTCCACCCGCACCGCCCCACGCCGCCTGGCGAGGGCGGCGTGCACCAGGTCCACGACACGGGTCTTGCCGCTGCCGGCCTGCCCGAGTACGAGCACCGCCACCGGCTGCTCCTGTGCCACGGCTCCGTGCAGCACGGCGGGCAGGACCTCCTCGGCGAAGATGCGCCCGCTCTCGCTGGGGTCGAGCTCGTCGTCCCCTACACTCTCGCCACCTGCACCTACGGCTCCAGGCGGGGGTCGTCGATGTCGACGGTGGCGATCCCGGGCGGATACAGCTCCGGACGGGCCGTCAGAATCAGGTGCTGCAGCGGACGCATCGGGGTGGGCAGGCTGGTTGCGATGGTGTGGGCCAGATCCTGGCCGCCGTACCCGTCGCGGACCATGGTCGCCACCACCACCGAGGTCGTCGCGTCCAAGGGCTCGAACTCAAGCGAGGGCAGCGCCAGGACCGCGTGTGCGGTGCCCTCGTCCTTGATCTCGGCCTCGACCAGGCACAGCACCGGAACCAGCAGATGCTGGAACGGGCTGCGCAGAGCGGCGTCCACGATCCGGTGCAGGCGCGGGTGGCCATCAGCCAGCGCGGCCAGGGCGCTGGAATCCAGGATGATCACGCGCTGCGCCGGGGGGCGAGCTTGGCGCGCGCGTCGGTGGCGGCGATGTCATAGACCCGCTGCAGCAGGTTCGGGCCCTCGTCCAGGTCCGTGTCGGTGAGGGTCATCCCGAAGTGCTCCCGCAGCAGCCGGCGGCCCTCGGCGACGCGCTCGGCGATCTGCTCCGGGGTGGGCTGCTGCTCCACCAGCAGGGCCACCTGGGCGCCGATCGTGGTGCCGCGGGCCGCCGCGAGGGCGGCCAGCCGGTCACGCGTATCAGGGGAAACCTTGATCGTTGTATCAGCCATACCGTGATCGTACACCGGTGGTATACCAGTGGTGTACCAGCTTGCCCGGGTCTGTGGATCCTGGTGCCAGTGGCCAGCGCGATTGGATCTGATCAACATTTCATTTCGGGATGACCGAGCATGACGGTCACAGGGTGAGTAGTACGCGGCGCCGGAGGAGTTCACCACGGTCATCGTCGCTCCCCTATTCGTCGTCGCCACCTGATCACGCCGCACCCGCCACGGCGCACAGGAACCAGGGCACCTCGCTGGTCAGAGCGTCAGGGCGGCCCGGCATACTGACGCGGTGCCGATAGCCGAAGACCCTGACCCGCGCCCCTCCGACGAGCCGGAGCCGACAGCCGCGGACCCGTTCGACGTGCTCGTCCTGGACGAGGACTTCGTTCGCGGCGCCGACGTCAAGGAACCGGCGGCACGCACTCGGATACTCGCGGCGCGCTGGCGGCTGGAGCCGCCGGTGGATCCGGGCGGCCGCCGCTGGTCACTCGATGCCCCCGGCCCGACCCGCTCGCGTACGAAGCGGGCCGGGCTCGCGTCCAAGCTCGGTTCAGGGGTGCTGATCGCGGTCGCTGTCGCCGCCACGGTCGTGGCCATCGGCATTGGGCCAGGCAGCGGCCTGCTCTCCCTCGGCGACTCACCGCAGGACGTCCTGCCCTCGCGTGCGCCGGGCTCACCGCGTCCGTCGACGGACGTCGCGCTGAGCGGCGGCGGGACCTCCGACGGCAGCAAGTGCGGCATTCGGGGATTCCACCACTTCGCCCAGACGGCTACCTCCGCGCCCGCCGGCCCCGCCGCCATCGCCTTCGCCGATGGGCGGTCCGACACCCCGCCGCCGGGACCGCAACTCGCCCTCGGCTCCTACGGGTTCTCCCAGGGCTCGCCCGGGGATCACGGGCACTTCACCATCGATCTCCTGCTCGGACCGGGCGCGAGTCGGTCGCTGGACCTGTCCCCGCCGCTGGGGCCGCAAGGCGTGGCCGTGGAGATCGAGGGCCCCGACGGGCTGGTCGGCGGCGCGTACGACCTGCCGGTCAAGCTCGGCGACGGCACGGCGCGCACCCCGCAGGGCAAGATCAGCATCGGATCGCAGGACGGCGCAACCGCCGAGGTGACGCTCCCCGCCCAGGCGCTCTGCCCGGGCATCGACGCCCTCGCCGTCCAGCAGCGCCTCAGCCCGCCGATCGACTCGACGAACACCATCACCGGCCCGGCGCCCTACACGCTCACCGTCTCCCTCGCCGACCCGGCGGTCGGCGCGCTCCGACGCGCGACGGGGTCACCAATCCAGGGCGACGTACTGAGCGCCACCAACCAGCTCCCTCAGTAGCGGAGTTGGACCGACCGGACTTCCATACACAGCGTGGACGCCCGCCGCGCTGATGAGCGGACCCGGGGGTGCTGTCACATTGACCGATGAGTGAGATGATCTTCGGGTTGGTCTGGCCGGGGAGTGGTCTGTCGTGGAGAGCGTGTCGCCGTCGTACAGGGGCCACCGGTACCCGGTGGAGATCATCTCCCATGCGGTGTGGCTGTACTTTCGCTTCCCGCTGAGCTTCCGCGAGGTCGAGGAGCTGATGCTCCAGCGCGGTGTCATCGTCTCCTACGAGACGATCCGCCGCTGGTGCCTGAAGTTCGGCCAGACGTACGCCGACGGGCTGCGCCGGCGCCGGCCGCGGGCCGGTGACAAGTGGCATCTCGACGAGGTCTTCGTGAAGATCAACGGGGTGCGGCACTACCTGTGGCGCGCCGTCGACCAGCACGGGGACGTACTGGACATCCCGGTCCAGTCCCGGCGGGACGCGAAGGCCGCCAAGCGCTTCATGTCCAAGTTGATGAAGAAACAGCGTCGGGTACCGAGGGTACTGGTCACCGACAAGCTCCGCTCCTACGGCGTCGCCCACCGCGAGCTCATGGCCTCGGTCGAGCACCGCGCGCACAAGGGCCTGAACAACCGGGCTGAGAACTCCCACCAACCCACCAGGCAGCGCGAGCGCGCCATGAAGTACTTCCGCTCACCCGGCGCCGCCCAACGGTTCCTGTCCGCGTTCAGCGGCATCTCACCCCACTTCCGACCCCGACGCCACTTGCTGACCTCCGCTCAGCACCGCCTCGAGATGACCCTCCGCTTCACCATCTGGGACCACGTCACCGCGGCCATCGGCATACCCACCGCAGCCTGACCCAGACACCCGGACCGCAACCCACCGCACCCTGGCACACTCTCAGCCGGACACACACGCATCAACGTGACAGCGTCCCTGCTCGTCCTCGGGGACGTGCAGGCTGGTGCCGTCCACCGCCACCGTGCGCAGGCCCCGGTAGTGCACGCCTGGCCGACCCCGCCCTCCGACG
>NZ_JBVHLF010000106.1:0-20291 GCF_055559155.1 Kitasatospora sp. NPDC024654 | reverse complement strand
CCCCCCCCCCCCCCCCCCCCCCCCCCCCCCCCCCCCCCCCCCCCCCCCCCCCCCCCCCCCCCCCCCCCCCCCCCCCCCCCCCCCCCCCCCCCCACTGCTGCCGGTCCGTCACGCGTCGCGGGTCCGGAACGCCACGTAGGCCGCGCCGAGCACCCCGCCGGTGACGGCACCCATCAGCCCGAGCCCGGGCCAGGGGCGCAGCAGCCGGGGGTCGCGGTAGACCGTCATGACCTGGGCGCCGGCCCGGGTCGGCCAGTAGGTCGCCACCCAGCGGGCCAGCGGCCCGGGCAGCGTGGGCGAGAAGGCCGGCAGGATCAGCGTCACCACGAAGAGCGAGGTGGCCGCGCCCGAGGTGCTGCGCAGCAGCCCGCCCACCCCGAGCCCGAGCAGCGAGGTGGCCGCGAGGTAGACCCCGCCGCCGAGCACCGCCCGCAGCGACTCGACGTCGCGCAGCGTGGCGTGCGGCGCGCCGTGCCGGGCGAGCATCGACTGGCCGCCGAGGAAGCCGCCGCAGGTCGCGACCAGGCCCACCGGCAGCGCCGTGGCACCGAGCACCACGGCCTTGGCGGCCAGCAGCTGGCCGCGGTGCGGCACCGCGGTGAGGGTGTTGGTGATGGTCCCGGTGTTGTACTCGGCGGTCATCGACTGCGCCCCGAGCAGGCTGATCGTCAACTGGGCCAGCAGGTGGCCGCGCAGGCTGATCTCGGTCGGATCGAAGGCCGCCCGGTCGGCGGCGGACATCGCGCCGTACTGCTCGCCCGCCGAGTTGCTGGTGAGGGCGGCGAGGCCGACACCGGCGACCACCGTGCCGAGCGTGAGGTAGCGGCCGGACCGGGTGGTGAGCAGCTTCTCCCACTCCGACGCGACCAGGTCGCGGAACCGCGGCGGGCGCTCGGTGTGGGTCCGCCGGCGGCCCGGGCGCACCTTGCCGAGCAGCCCGCGGCGCGGCGCCGACACCACACCGGCCCGCGGCACCGCCGTGGCGTCCGCCACCGCGGCCTCGGAGTTGGGCTGGCCGGCGCCGAACTCGGCGCTGGCGCCGGTCAGTTCCATGAACGCCTCCTCCAGGGTGCGCCGGGTGGAGGAGAGTTCGTGCAGCTCGACGCCGGCGGCGGCGGCCATCGTGCCGATCTTGGCGCTGTCGAGCCCGGTGACCGCGAAGGTCGCGTCGTCGATGGCGCGGATGGTCGCGCCGGCGTCGGCCAGCTCGGTGCCGAAGGCCGCCGCGTGCGGGGTACGGACCAGCGTCTCGGGCACCGAGGTGGCGTCGGTGAACGCCGCCACGCTCATGTCGGCGAGCAGCCGGCCACCGCCGATGACCAGCAGGTGGTCCGCGGTCAGCGCCATCTCGGCCATCAGGTGACTGGAGACCAGGACGGTCCGCCCCTCGGCGGCCATCCGCCGCATCAGCCCGCGGAACCAGACGATGCCCTCGGGGTCGAGGCCGTTGAGCGGCTCGTCGAGCACCAGCACCGGCGGGTCGCCGAGCAGCGCGGCGGCCAGGCCGAGGCGCTGCAGCATGCCCAGCGAGAAGGTCGCGGCCCGCCGGTTCGCCACCCGCTGGAGGCCGACCAGCTCCAGCACCTCCGGCACCCGGGCGGGGTCGATGCCGTTGCTGCGCGCCAGCACCTGCAGGTGCTGGGCCGCGGTCCGGCTCGGGTGCACCGCGCGGGCGTCGAGCAGCGCGCCGACCTGGCGGAGCGGCGCCGGCAGGTCGGCGAAGCGCTGGCCGTCGAAGGTGACGGTGCCGGCGGTGGGGGCGTCCAGCCCCAGGATCATCCGCAGGGTGGTGGTCTTCCCCGCGCCGTTGGGCCCGAGGAAGCCGGTGACCTCGCCGGGACGGACCGTGAAGGTCATCCCGTCGACGGCGGTGACCTCACCGAACCGCTTGCTGAGCCCACGGACCTCAATCATCGGACCTCCGTTGGTGTGGCCGCCCGGGGCGGCACGCGCGTCGGCTACCCCACGAGTGCGCGTTCAAATGACCAGGATTGAACTCTAGTCAAGCACAGTTCAGCCCGCCCGTCCCTACTATTGACGATTTTTCAAATCTAGTCATACGTTAGATACCAAGGGGAGGAGCGACAGTCGCCATGATCACGACTTCACAGGTCCGACGGTGGCGGGGACCGACCGCCGTCGCACTCGGCATCCTCATGGTGGGACTCGACAACTACGTGGTGGTCACCACCCTGCCGACGATCAGGGCGCAGCTCAGAACCGGCATCGCACAGTCCCAGTGGGTCATGACGGCCTATCTCCTCGGCTGGGTGTGCGCCCTGCTGCCCGCCGGGCGACTGGGCGGGCGGCTCGGCCGCCGGCGCTTCCTGCTGGCCGGCCTGGCGGTCTTCGGGGTCGCCTCGGCGGCGGCGAGCCAGTGCACCTCGGCGGGCGCGCTGATCGCGACCCGGGCCGCGATGGGCCTGGGTGCGGCGCTGATCATGGCGCTCACCCTGCCGGTGATGGCGGACGCGTTCCCCGGCGACCGCCGCTCCCCGGCGACCGCGGTGACCACGGCCGCGGTGATGCTCGGCATGCCACTGGGACCACTCGTCACCGGGCTCCTGCTCACCCGCTTCTCCTGGGGCTCGGTCTTCCTGCTGAACCTGCCGATCGTGGCGCTGGCGATGGCCGGCATCGCCTGTTCGGTGCCGGAGAGCCGCGATCCGTACGCCCCGCCGATGGACTGGCCGGGCCTGCTGCTCTCCGGGACCGGCGTCACCGCGTTGACCTACGGGATCATCAGCGGGCCCGCCGACGGCTGGTCCGCACCCCACGTCCGGGCCACCCTGGCCGCGGGCGTCGTCCTGCTGGCGGCCTTCGCCCGGCACGAGCTGACCACCGCCGCACCCCTGCTCGACCTGCGGGTACTGGCCGACCGGCAGGTCGCCCCGGCGGTCGCGGCGAGCGCCGTCGCCAGCCTCACCACCAGCGGGACGCTCTTCGCGCTCACCCCCTTCCTGCAGACCGTCCGGCACGGCAGCGCCCTGGCGACCGGGGTCGACCTGCTGCCACTGGCCGTCGGCGTGACGGCGGGCGGCGCGGTCAGCGACCTGCTGGCCGACCGGTGGGGCGGCCGGGCCACCCTCTGCTCCGGGCTGCTGCTGGCCGCCGGCGGGGAGGCGACCCTCACCCGACTCACGCCGGGCAGCGGGTGCCCGGTGATCCTCGCCGCCCTGGCGCTCTTCGGCACCGGCCTGGGGATCACCTCGACGGCCGCCTCGGACGCCGTCCTCGACGCGCTGCCGCGGGCCCGGCTCCGAGCCGGCGGCGGGCTGTCCCGCTTCCTGCAGAGCCTGGGCACCGCACTCGGCCCGGCACTGCTGGGGACCGTGCTGAACACCGCCTACCGGAACCGTACGAGCGACTCCGCCACCGCCTCGCCGGCCACTCTCGTCCCGGCGGCCTACGGCACCGGAATCCACTGGGCGATGTCCGTCGGCACCGGTCTGCTGCTGCTCACGGCACTGGCGGTACTGATCTTCCTACGAATTAGAGTTGACGAACTTTGAAATTTAGTTCTATGGTGGAGAATGTGAATTCGACCCGTCTACCGAGTGGATCCAGCGCCCGTCAGGTGCGCGCGGAGCGGATCCTCGACATCACCGCCGAGCTGCTGACCCAGCACGGCTACCGGCGGGTCACCATCGACGACGTGGCCGGGCGGGCCGGCGTCGGCAAGGGCACCGTCTACCTGCACTGGAAGACCCGCGAGGCGCTCTTCTGGGCGGCCCTGCAGCGCGAGGCACTGAGGCTCTTCGACCAGTTGGCGGCCGACCTCCAGCAGGATCCGGAGCTGGCGCTGCCGCACCGGCTGATGCGGGTGATCTTCCTGGAGAGCGTCCGGCGGCCGCTGGTGCGGGCGCTGCTGCTCTCCGACCCGGTCCTGCTGGGCAACCTGGCGCAGGACGAGAGCGTCCGCGCCGCCCAGCAGGAGCTGGCCGAGAACCCCGACTACCTGCAACTGCTCAGCGAGGAGGGCGCGCTCCGGCCCGGCCTGACCGCGGCGGGTGCGCTGCACCTGCTGTCCAACGTCACCCGCGGCTTCGCCACCGCCGACGAACTCGGCGAGGACGACGGGCTGGCCCTGGAGGAGCGCGCCGACCTGCTCGCCTACGTGCTGGAACGCGCGCTGGAGCGTGACACCCCGCTGCCCGCCGAGGGCCTGGCCACGCTGAACAAGCGCGTGATCGACATGTTCACCGCGATGGCCGACGGCCACCGCGAGCAGCTGAGCCGCGCGTTCTGAGCCACGCGCCGCGAACCGCGGCGGTCATCCCGCCTCCCGGCAGCCGTTCAGCTCGACCTTGTCGCTCTTGCTGCGGTAGCTGACCACGAGCTTGCGTGCGGACTCCGCGAGGGCCGCCTCCGGCAGCGGGACCTGCAGGTCGGTGGGCAGGTCGGCGCGTCGCCCCACCTTCAACTTCCGGTAGACCCTGGTGAGATGCTGCTCCACCGTGCTGACGGTGATGTAGAGCTGGTTGGCGATCTCGCGATTGGTGAAACCGAGTGACGCCAGCGCCGCGACCCGCAGCTCGGCGTCACTGAGCGAGGCCACGCCGGTGCGTCTACTCCCCCGCTGCTCCGGGATCCGCGCCACCGGGTCCGCCAGCCCCTTGGCCAGCGTCTCGCGCAGCGGCTCGGCCTCGCACTCGCCCGCCAGCCGCAGCGCCTGGTCGGCCAGGCTCCGGGACCGGTCCGACTCCCCGAGCGAGCGGTGCGCGAAGCCCAGGTCGGCCAGGGCGTGGGCGAGTTCCAGCTGGTCGCCGGCGTACTGCAGGTTGGCGACGGCCTCCCGGAGCAGCGCCGGGCGCCGGCTCAGCCCGCTGGCCTGGGCCAGCGTGCGCAGGGTGATCCCGCGGCTGCGGGACCGCTCGCCGCCCACCTTCACCAGCTGCTCCTCGGCCAGCCGTTCGGCCTGCTCGCGCTCGCCCAGCCGCAGCAGGGCCGCGGCCGCCGCGGAGCGCCAGGGCACCAGGGCGGGCAGGTCCACGCCCCACCGGCCCATCAGGTCACCGCAGGTGAGGAAGTCCGAGACGGCCGCGTCGAATCGCTCGGTGACGAAGTAGTGGTGCCCGCGGGCGTACAGGTAGTGCAGCCCGTACCTGGTGCCGAGCATGCCGTTCGGCGTCGGCTGGCTCACCAGTGCCGCGGCCTCGTCGTGCTTGCCCATCGCGCTCTTCGCCAGCACCAGACTGGCCACCGGCGCGCCGACCGCCACCCCCCAGCTGCGCGCCGGCAGTTGACGTAACGCGGCGCGGCCGCAGCGCTCGGCGGCCGGCGCGTCGCCCTGTCGGATCGCGACCTCGGCGCGGACCGCGGAGAGCGTCGCCGCCCAGGTCGGCACCTGCCGCGCCGACGCCTCCTCGAGCAGGGGCTCGCACCAGGCCACCGCCCGGGCCGGCTGGTCGGCGTAGACCAGCGCGAGCAGCGCGGCCTCGATCGACTCCAGGGTGGTGTCGTCGAGGACCGCGGCCTGCAGGATCTGCTCGGCGCCGGAGACCGTCGACTCGTCCCCGCCACCAGTGAGCACGGTGGAGAGCAGCCCGGCCGCCCGCGACTGGAAGCTCGACAGGCTCGTCCGCTCCCGGCCACCGGTCGGTGAGGCGGCCAGGCGGTCGAGCAGCTCCGGGTACGAGGCCCGCAGCCACTGGGTCAGGGTGCGCAGTTCCGAGGCGATCTCCTGGCTCTGCTCGGCCTCGCGTCCGAGCAGCGCCATGGCCTCCACCGCGTCGTCCAACCGCCCGTGCCAGAGCATCGACCTGACCAGCACGGCCGCCTGACGGCCGGACAGCCGACCGTCGCGCAGGGCCGCGCCGAGCGAGGTCAGGTGACGGGCCGAGCGGGCCGGGTCGACCCGCCACTCGGCCTGCACCAGCAGCATCGCGGTGGCCAGCCGCTCGTCCGCGCTGCCGGCCGCCTGCTCGGCCAGCTCCAGGTACTCGATGGCGAGTTCGGCCTGGTCATCGCGGAGCGCCTGGCTCGCGGCAACCCGCAGGACCTCCGGCGCCCACGGGTCGACGGCCTGGCTCGCGGCGATCAGGTGGCGGGCCACGCCGGTCGCCGGGCCCTGCATGGCGTGCAGCAGCCTGGCCGCGGCCAGGTGCAGGGTCGCGCGGCGTTCGGCGGACAGGTCGCCGAGCACGGCGGCCCGCGCCCCCGGGTGCCGGAACCCGCCGCCGGCGATGAACCCGGCGATCTCCAGGTCGTCGATGACCTGGGCGGTCATCTGGGGATCGAGGTCGAGCAGCCGTTCCACCATCTCCGGCGAGCTGGGCGTGTCCAGCACGGCCAGCGCGCGGGCGACCGCCAGCATGGCCGGATTGCCGCGGTGCAGGCAGGCCAGCACGGCCTGACCGAAGGCGTCGCCCACCTCGGGCGCGCCGTCCGGCGGTTCGCCGCCGCTGACCGCGCCGGCCATCTGGCCGTCGTCCAGCAACGCCCGGACCAGCAGCGGGTTCCCACCGCTCACGGCGTGGTACCGGGCGCCCCGGGCGCCGACCCGGTCCGCGCCCAGTTCCAGGGCGAGCATCCGCTCCACGCCGGCGACGGACAGCGGGCCGAGCCTGATCCGGCGGAAGCCCGGCTGGCGCAGCAACTCGACCCGGAAGAGCGGGTTCCGGTGCAGTTCGTGCTCGGACTCGTTGAGCACGAAGAGCACCCGGGCGTAGCGCAGCCGTCGCGTCAGGTACAGCAGGCAGTCCAGCGAGGCGACGTCCGCGTACTGCACGTCGTCGACCCCGATCACCACGGGGTGGGTGGCCGCCACCCGGGCCAGCCCGGCGCAGAGGCTGTCCAGCACGGAGGCGGAGGCCAGGCCGTCGCCCTCCAGACGGAAGCCCGCCGGCGCCGGCAGGGCGTCCGCGGCGGCACCGGCCAGCACGGTCGCCAGCAGCGAGAACACCGACTCGGTGCCCGCCGGGGGCTTCTGGGCCGGCTGGAAGAGCTGGCCCAGCACGCCCATCGGCACGGACTGGGTGGCGGACGAGGCCAGCGCGGTGAGCAGCACCGCGCCCTGTTCCATCGCGCTCTCGGCGAAGGTGTGCAGCAGTTCGGTCTTGCCGCTGCCGACCACCCCGCTGACCAGGGCGACCCGGCACCGGCCGGCCATGCTGGCCCGCAGCAGACCGCCTAACGCGGCAAGCTCGTTCTCGCGCTCGACAAGCGTGATCGTCACCATTCCCCCTGTGTCTCAGATCAACCGACGCCAGCCGGCCAAGCTGACGCCCCGTCGGACGAACACCGCGTCGCAGTTGTCGAAGGCCTCCCCTGGCGTGCCGCCGCACCTTGACGAATCACCGCAAGGGTAAATCCATCGTGGTTTTCGAACGAGTGGCCGCCAAGGAATTCGCGCCAAACATCTCGAGCGCGCCGGTCCGAACGCCGGTGGCGCGCCTCGGTGGCCCCCGCCGCGCCGGCCGGCCCGGAAGCGGATCACCGTGATCCGTAACAGTCGGGGGGTGCTGGTTCCGGGCCTGTCGGCACACTGGGCATCGCACCTCCTTGGGGCGAGCGGGACCAGTCCGAATGTATGACTATCTGCGAAAAGTAGTCAACCGTTTAAAGCTTGAGTAAAACCACCATCGGCCGGAGCCCCGATCTGTCAGGGGCGGAAGCCGAAGCCTCGGCTTGGGGAGACTTTAGACCCGCCGCCGATGCTGGGTCCGTGCCCCGGGCGGTCATCTCGATCCGTGTCAACTGCCCTGCCCCTCCTGGACGTCCAGGGCCCACATCGTGGTCGCGCGACCCGGCCCGCCCATCCGAACGAAGTGAGGTGCGATGCCTGAGACCAAGGCGAGCGTCGCGGCAGCCGACCCGCCGCTGACCCGCAGCGACGTCCACGAGGCCGCGGAACGGCTGACCGGACGCGTGCTGCGGACGCCGGTAGTGCGCAGCGACGAGCTGGACCGGCTGGCCGGTGCCCGGCTCTGGCTGAAGGCCGAGAACCTGCAGCGCGGCGGGTCGTTCAAGCTGCGCGGCGCGCTGCTGGCGGTCGAGCGGCTGGTGGCCGCCGGCTGCCTGGGCGTGGTCGCGCAGAGCACCGGCAACCACGCCATCGCGGTCGCGCTGGCCGCCGGCCGACTGGGCGTCCCGGCCACGCTCGTGCTGCCGCGCGACGCCGCGCCCGGCAAGGTCCGCCGGATCCGCCAGGCCGGCGCCGAGGTGCTGCTGGTCGGCACGGTGCTGGCCGAGCGGGTCGCGGCCGTCGAGGAGCTGCGGCAGGTCCGCGGCTACGACGTGGTCGACCCGTACCAGAACCCCGACGTGGTCGCGGGCCAGGGCACCGCCACCGCCGAACTCCTCGACCAGGTACGGGCCGCGGGCAGCCGGCTGGACGCGGTGGTGCTGCCGGTCGGCGGCGGCAGCGCGCTGGCCGGGGCCTGCCTGGCGACCGCCGGAGAACACGTGGCCGTGATCGCGGCCGAGCCCTCGGCGGTGCCCGCGCTCACCGAGGCGTTGCGCGACGGCGAGCCGGTGAACGTCCCGGTGCGGCCGACCATCGCCGACGGGCTGCGCCCCGACCGGATCGGCCAACTGCCCTTCGACACCTGCCGCGCGGCGCTGACCGACGTGCTGACGGTCGAGGAGGCGGAGATCGCCGAGTCGCTCTGCCTGGCCCTCACCCACGCCCGGCTGCTCGTCGAGCCGGCCGCCGCCACCGCGCTGGCGGCGGCGCTGCGGCTCGCGGTCGCCCCCCGCTGGCGCGGACGCGACATCGGCGTGCTGCTCAGCGGCGGCAACGTCGAGGAGGGCCTGGTCGCCTCGCTGCTGACCGAGTACGCCGGCCAGTAGCCGGCCGTCAACCCGTTCACTTCACCAGACCGGAGGTACCCCGTGGCCACCTTCAAGGCCCTGCTGGTCGGCGGCCCCGCCGCCATTCGCGACGAGGACCGGGTGCAGCGGACCGACTCGCTCACCGAAGCCATCAAGCACCACCACTACGGCGGTTACGAGCATTTCCGGCACGCCGGCGACTTCACCTCGGTGGACGGCGAGGAGGCGGCGGTCTTCGAGTGGACCGCGCGGACCGCCATCGCGGAGTGACCGCCTGGGACGTCGTGGGCTCGGCCGGTTCTGACGGCCGGGCCCACGGCATTTCACGTGAAGGATTTCCGGCGGATCGGAAAGGGCCCCGACCGATTCTCTCGGCCGGAGCCCGGAAACTGCTTTCCAGGATTTCCCGTTCAGCAACCGTCCAGTAGTCCGGAGACCGCCTCGGCGAGTTCCTTGTCGGCCAGCATCGCACCGTGCTCGACATCGATCTCGATTTCCCGGGCGACCGCCAACCGACCGGCCGCCACTCCGGAGGAACGCATCGCCCGAAGTCCACTCAGCGGGCTGGCCGAGCTGAATGCCACCGCGCTCCTCCAACGCTCCAGCGGGTCGATCTCACTGGCCGCCGCGAGATAGCTCAGAAAGGACTCGAAGACGACGAAGAGCTCCTCGCGACGGGCCGCGTCCAGGCCGACCCGGCTGAACGCCGGCTCACCGATCTCCCGGATCAGCCGGGTCAGTCCGACCTTCAGCGCGCCGATCTCCGGGGTCTGTTCGTGGACCCGCTGCCCGGCCTCCCGGGCCGCCGCGACATCCTGGTCGGAAATCACCGACGACATGAATCCGACCACCTTGTGGTACTGCCACATCAGGGTCTGCGCGACGGAGATCTCCGGGTCGAAGATCACCAGCAGCGGCTCGGTCCGCTGCAGGTCGGCGACCCGCTCGGCCAGCGCGGCCGCGTAGACCGCGCCGGCACAGAAGCCCAACACCGCCTTGACCGGCGGGCGTTCCGCCGCCAGCCGGTGCGTCCAGTAGTCGAGGTAGCCAGCCCCGGTCCGCGCGTGCTCGGTCCCGGCGGCCGGCGGAGCGGTCTCCCACACACCGAAATCCGTCCGCAGGTTGGCCACCAGATCGGAAAAGCGCGCCTCCGGCCGGCCGGTGGTGTCGAAATCCACCGCGAGTACGATCCCGGCCGATTCACCACCGTCCACCAGAGTCTTCCACGAGCCGGACTCCGCCATCACCACTCCTTGGTCGTGAGCCTAATAACCCTATCTGAATGCTAATTTCGGGAGAATGCGCCGGGCAGCCCCCTAGCACCCCTAGCGGACCCCCTATCCGCCGGTCCACGGCCAATCCCGGCAGATGCTCGGCCACTTAGGGGTACCGGCCCGCAATGTCCGCCTTGTAGGGTCGGCCATAAAATATCGCAGCCCACCGGAATGGGCCTCCGCCCGTCCGGCAAGAGGAGGTTCCCATGGGACCCGCAGCGAAATCCGGCGCCGCGCCCGCCGGCCGATCCACGCGCGATCTCTCCGCGGCGACGCGCAAAGAGAAAGCCATGTGGCTGCTCGAACGCCTGGTCCCGGACGCCGCGGCCAACAACCTTTCGTTGGCGTTCCAGGTGGACGGCGAGCTGGACCCGACCACCCTGCAACAGAGCCTGGACGTCCTGCTCCGCCGGCACGAGGTGCTGCGGACCGTCTATTTCACCTCCGGCGCCGAGCTGATGAAGGCCGTGGTCCCGCCGGAGGATTTCACCGTCCGGGTCGAGGAATTCGACGAGTTCACCCCGGCCGCCGAGGACATCGAGCTGGCGCTGCGCCCGTTCGTCACCCGGCGGTACGCCTTCGACGGCCGGCCGCTGGTCCGTGCCGGGCTCTTCCACCACCCCGACGGGCACGTGGTCTGCCTGGCCTTCCACCACCTGGTCTACGACATCATCTCCGGGACCACCCTGCTCCAGGAGCTGGTCGCGGCCTACGACCGGATCGTGGCCGGCCACACCCCACCCGCCGAGTTGCTCGTCCCGGTCCCCACCTTCGTCGAGCCCGAGCCGACCACCGAGGACCTGGCCTTCTGGCGGGAGCAGTTGGAGGACTTCGACCCCGAGGTGCTCGACCTCGCGTGCGGCGCCCCGGACGGCGCCGACCCGACCCTGAAGGGCGACCAGCTCAGCCACCAGCTCTCCGCCGAGGCCCGGGCGGCCGTCGCCGGCCTGCAACGCGAGGCACGCGCACCGGAGGCCGTGGTCCTGCTCGCCGCGTACTACGTCCTGCTCGCCGCGCACGGCGCCGGCCCCGACATCACCGTCGGCTCACCGGTGAGCGTGCGCCCCCGGGAGGCGCCTGGGACGGTCGGCCACCACACCAACGTGCTCCCGCTGCGGGTCGCCGTCGACCCGGCGGAGGGCTTCCGCGGTCTGGTGCGGCGGGCCCGCGACACGTACTTCGGCGCGCTGACCCATGCCGGCGTCCCGGTCGACAGCATCTCCGACCTGGCGCCCCGGGCGGGCTCCTCCTGGCGCAACCGGCTCTGCCGACACCTGTTCAACTACTTCCCGCAGCTGGGGCTGAACGACGGCCTCACGGTGAACGGGCAGCCGGCCCGCCCGTTGGTGCTGGAGAACGGCTACAGCAAGTTCGACCTGGAGTTCTTCCTGGCCTCCGCCGACTCGGGCATCCGGATCATCGCCCGGTACGGGACGGACAAGCTGGAGCGGTCCGACGTCGAGGCGCTGCTGCTCCGCTACGACGCCCTGCTGGTCTCCTGCGCCGCCGACCCGGACCGGCCGATCGGGCAGCTCACGGTCTGGAGCGAGGAGGACCGGGCCGTGATCGAGGCGGCCAACGACACCGCTACGCCGGCCGAACCGGCCGACCTCCCGGCGGCGGTGCACGCACACGTCCTCGCCACCCCGGACGCGGTCGCGCTGGAGCAGGGCGACCGCACGGTCAGCTACCGCGAGTTGTGGCACGCGGCCCTCGACACCCGCGACCGCCTGGCGGCGGCGGGCGTCTCGGCGGGTGACATCGTGGCCATCGCGGCGGCCAGGTCACCCGAGCTGACCGCCACCGTGCTGGGCGTCTGGCTGGCCGGCGCCGCCTACCTCCCGGTCGACCCGGAGCACCCGGCCCAGCGGGTGGCCTACCTGCTGGCGGACTCCGACGCCAAGGTCATCTGCACCGACCGCGACCTGCCGCTGCCCACGGACCGCGCGATGGCCCGGCTGGCGCTGTCCGCGGTCGGTGCGGCCGGCACGGCCGACCGCACCGAGGACGAGCGCCCCCCGGCCATCGACCCGGCCTCACCCGCCTACCTGATCTACACCTCCGGCTCCAGCGGCCGGCCCAAGGGCGCCCTGCTGCCGCACCGCGCGGTCGCCAACATCGCGGCCGACTACACCGTGCGGCTGCGGGCCACCCCCGACGACGCCACGCTGTGGATGACCACCTTCGCCTTCGACATGGCCAACCTGGAGCACTACGTGCCGCTCCACTCGGGCGGCCGGATCGTTATCGCGCCGGACGAGGCCAGGGTGGACGGCCGGGTCCTGCTGGACCTGATCAAACGTCACCAGCCGGGCGTCATCCAGGCCACCCCGACCACCTGGCGGCTGGTCCTGGACCAGGTGGCCGACCAGCTCGCCGGCCGCCGGGTGGTGATCGGCGCCGAACCGCTGCCGGTGCCGCTGGCCGAGCGGCTGCTGGAGACCGGGTGCGAGCTGCACCACGCCTACGGACCCACCGAGACCACCACCTGGTGCACCTGGGGAGTCCTCGACGCCGACCTGGGCGAGCGCCCGCACATCGGCAGGCCGATCCGCAACATCCAGGTCACGGTGGTCGCCCCGGACGGCCGCGAGCTGCCGGTCGGGGTCCGCGGCGAGCTCCTGATCGCCGGGCACGGCGTCGCGCTCGGCTACCACAAGCGCCCCGAGCTGAACGCGGCCAGGTTCGGCGAGCACCCCCGGTACGGGCGGTACTACCGCAGCGGTGACGTGGGCCGCTGGCGCGCGGACGGCAACCTGGAGGTCTTCGGCCGGTCCGACCGGCAGGTCAAACTCCGCGGAAACCGGATCGAGTTGGGCGAGGTGGAGGCTGCCGTGCTGGGCCACCCGCAGGTGCGGGCCGCCGCCGCGATCGTGGTCGGGGACCGCAGCGCGGACGGCCGGTTGGTGGTCTTCGTCGAGTCCACCGCCGGTCCCGGCATCGTGGACGGGCTCTGGGGGCACGCCCGCACCGAACTCCCCAACTCCGCCGTCCCACAGGACTTCGTCGTGGTCGACGCGCTGCCCACGAACGCCAACGAGAAGGTCGACTACCTCGCCCTGGAGCAGCTGGCCGCCGCCGGTCGGGCCACCGGGAGCGCCGACGACGGCGCGCCCGAGCAGCCGACCGACGAGCTGGTCCGGACGGTCATCGAGCTGTACCGCGAGCTGCTGGGCCGCGACGACGTGTCGGCGCAGACCAACTTCTTCACGCACGGCGGCCATTCGCTGCTCGGCGCCCAACTCCTGCAGAAGATCGAGGAGATCACCCGGGTCACGGTGAAGCTGGCCGACCTGTTCTCCGCCCCGACCCCCGCCGCCCTGGCCGAGCACGTCCGCGCCAGCTGAGCGGGTCGAAGACGACGTCGGCCCGGGCAACCACCCCTCCGGCTGCCCGGGCCGACGTCGCGTTCCCGCTCCGCCGGCCGGCACGCCCCCTACCCCCACCCCTAGCCCCACCCCGACGCACGGTGCGGGGAGCGGGGTGGCCGGCCCGCCCTAGGGGGGGAATCCTCAAATTCCGCTCACCCGAGCCTAGGGGCGCGGTGGGGTACCGGACGATCTGCTCGCCTACCTAGACTCCGTGATGTCCTCGCAGTTCCCGGCCGGCCGGAGCGGAAACCGGCCCCGCGGAACAGGATCGCCCCTTCCCCATTCCCCGGTCG
The DNA here is from genome assembly GCF_055559155.1 of Kitasatospora sp. NPDC024654. Lineage (NCBI taxonomy): Bacteria > Bacillati > Actinomycetota > Actinomycetes > Kitasatosporales > Streptomycetaceae > Kitasatospora > Kitasatospora sp. NPDC024654. The sequence goes on along the minus strand of NZ_JBVHLF010000106.1, from coordinate 6,578 downwards.
TCCCGAAATCGGTTACCCGGCAACCTTGATGATGTTCCATCAGGCGGAAGGAACAGAAGATGACGTCCACCCCCAGGATCGCCGGCGAGTGGGTCCGGCAGTTCCACCCCTGCCCCGGGAGCGAGTTGCGGCTCGTCCTCTTCCCACACGCGGGCGGATCGGCGAGCTACTACTTCCCGATGTCGCAGTCACTGGCACCGGACACCGCGGTACTGGCTCTGCAGTACCCCGGCAGACAGGACCGGCGCGCCGAGCAATGCATCGACAACATCCCCGAGTTGGCCGACCGGGTGTACGAGGAACTGCAGCCGTGGACCGACGGCCCGTTCGCGTTCTTCGGCCACAGCATGGGCTCGATCCTGGCCTTCGAGGTGGCCCAGCGGTTCCGGCGGTGGCAGGGTCGGGAGCCGCTCTGGCTCTTCGCCTCGGGCTACCCGGCGCCGTCGCGGCTGCCCTCCGGGACCGTCCACCTGCGGGACGAGGCGGGCGTGGTGAGGGAGTTGCGGGAGGTGGGCGGCACCGATCCGCAGTGGCTGGCGGACCCGGACCTGCTGGCCGCGATCCTGCCGGCGGTCCGCGGCGACTACCAGGCGATCGAGACCCACTCCTGGGTGCCCGAGCCGCCACTGGACTGTCCGATCACCATGCTGGTCGGCGACCGCGACCCACACACCACGCCCGAACAGGCGGCGGCGTGGCGGGAACACACCACCGGGGAGTTCAACCTGCGGGTCTTCGGCGGTGGTCACTTCTACCTCGAGGAGCACCGCGTCGCGGTGGTCGACACGGTCGCCGCCACTCTCGCCAAAGCCCTCGGCGCCACTTCTGCCGACAGGAGAGCACAGTGAAGTACCAGCTTCTCGGGTCGCTGCGCGTCATCGACGGGAACACCACGTCCTTCGTCAGCGCGCAGAAGGTGGAGACGCTACTGGCGGCCTTACTGGTCCGTTCGGACCACGTGGTGACCGCCGACCAGCTGATGACCGAACTCTGGGGAGAACGGCTGCCGCGGCGGGCCGCCGCCGGCCTGCACGTCTACGTCTCCGAACTCCGGAAGTTCCTCAGCCGGCCCGGCCGGGCGGACAGTCCGATCGTCACCCGGTCCTCCGGCTACATGCTGCGGCTGCGGTCCGACGAGATCGACTACCAGTCGTTCCTGGAACTGACCGACCTGGGCCGCAAACTCCTGCGGGAGCAGCGTCCCGCGGAGGCCGTCGACTGCTTCGAGCGCGGCCTCGCGCTCTGGCGCGGGCCGGCCCTCGGCGACATCGGCGACGGCCCGATCCTGCGCAGCTTCGCCACCTGGCTGACCGAGGTGCGGCTGGACTGCGCGGAGATGCACGTCGACGCCCAGCTCCAACTCGGCCACCACCGCGAGCTGGTGGGGCACCTCTTCGCACTGATCGCGGAGAGCCCGCTGCGCGAGACCTTCTACCGCCAGCTGATGATCGCGCTCTACCGCTCCGAGCGCCGGGCCGAGGCGCTGAAGGTGTACCAGTCGGCGCGCGGCACGCTCATCGACGAGCTGGGGCTGGAGCCGTGTTCCGCGTTGCAGGAGCTGCACCGCGCGATCCTGGCGGCCGACGACCGGGTCCTCGCGGGCTGCTCCGCCGGCTGAGGCGACAACACCCGACGGGCCGGGTGGCCCGCTCCCGACGTGGAGCGGGCCACCCGGCCCGTCGGCGTACCCGCGGCCCAACGGCTCCACCACCCACAGAAGATCGAGGTTAGCGGCCGCCAAGACTGCGCTTAGCGGCCCCGGCGACCGTGGTCGGGACGAGCGTCCGGAGCCGGGTACGCGGCCGGCCACACTCCGTAGGAGGCAGCGAAAGCGATGACTGGTGCCAACAGCCCCCAGGTTGATCCGCCGCTGGAATCCGACGACGCGATCGCGGTCATCGGGCTCTCCTGCCGGTTGCCCCAGGCGCCGGACCCCGCCTCCTTCTGGCGGCTGCTCGCCGCGGGCGTCGACGCCATCTCCGACGCCCCCGCGGACCGGTTCGGCGACGCGCTGGCCGGCCGTCCCGGCGGGCGAGCCGGCTTCCTGGACCGGATCGACCACTTCGACGCGGCCTTCTTCGGCATCTCGCCGCGCGAGGCGGTGACCATGGACCCGCAGCAGCGGCTGATGCTGGAGCTCGGCTGGGAGGCGCTGGAGGACGCCGGGATCGTGCCCGGCACGCTCGCGGAGAGCCGGACCGGCGTCTTCGTCGGCGCGATCTGGGACGACTACGCGACCCTGCTGCAGCGCGGCGGCGCCCGGTCGCTGACCCGGCACACCTTCACCGGCGTGCAGCGCGGCCTGATCGCCAACCGGCTCTCCTACACGCTCGGGCTGCGCGGACCCAGCCTCACCGTCGACGCCGCCCAGTCCTCCTCGCTGCTCGCCGTGCACATGGCCGTCGAGAGCCTGCGGCACGGCGAGTCGACGCTCGCGCTCGCCGGCGGCGTCAACCTGAGCATCATCCCCGACAGCACCGCGCGTTCGGTCAGCTTCGGCGGGTTGTCGCCCGACGCCCGCTGCCACACCTTCGACGCGCGCGCCAACGGCTACGTCCGTGGCGAGGGCGGCGGGGTCGTGGTGCTCAAGCCGCTGGCGCGGGCACTGGCCGACGGCGATCCGCTGTACTGCGTCATCCGCGGCAGCGCGACCAACAACGACGGTGCCACGCCCGGTCTCACCGTGCCCAGCGCGCGGGCCCAGGCCGAGGTGATCCAACTCGCCTTCCGCAAGGCCGGGTTGGCGCCCGCCGACGTGCAGTACGTGGAGCTGCACGGCACCGGCACACCGGTCGGCGACCCGATCGAGGCGACCGCGCTCGGCGAGGCGCTCGGCGCCGCCAGGTCGCCCGAACTCCCGCTGCGGGTCGGCTCGGTGAAGACCAACATCGGTCACCTGGAGGGGGCCGCCGGGATCGTCGGACTGCTGAAGACCGCACTCAGCATCCGACACCGCCACCTGCCGGCCAGCCTCAACTACGAGACCCCGAACCCCGCGATCGACCTGGCCGCGCTGCGCCTGCGGGTGCAGCACGAGGGCGGCGAATGGCCACGGCCCGACGCACCGCTGGTGGCCGGCGTGAGTTCGTTCGGTGTCGGCGGCACCAACTGCCACGTCGTGGTCACCGAACCGCCGCGCCGGGCCGAACCACCCGCGCCACCGGCCCGGGAGGCCGAGCCGGCCGGGGCCGTGCTGCCCTGGCTGGTCTCGGGCCGGACCGCGGACGCCGTGCGCGCCCAGGCCGCCCGGCTGAAGGCGGCCCTGGCGGGCGATCCCGCGCCCGCCGACGTGGCCTGGTCGCTCGCCACGACCCGCACCTCGTTCGAGCACCGCGCGGTGCTGCTCGGGACGGACACGACGGAGCTGCTGGAGCGGCTCGACCTGCTGGCCGGTGGAGCTGACGGCCCCGGCCTGGTGAGCGGTGTCGCGACCGACCGGGGTCGGACGGTCTTCGTCTTCCCCGGCCAGGGCTCGCAGTGGGCCGGGATGGCGCTGGAGCTGCTGGAGGCCTCCGCGGTCTTCCGCGCGGCGATCACCGAATGCGCCACCGCGCTGGCCGAGTTCACCGACTGGAACCTGCTGGACGTGCTGCACGGCGTGCCCGGCGCACCGGGCCTGGACGCGGTCGACGTCGTGCAGCCCGTGCTCTTCGCGGTGATGGTCTCGCTGGCCCGGCTCTGGGAGTCGCTCGGGGTGCGGCCGGACGCGGTGGTCGGCCACTCGCAGGGCGAGATCGCCGCCGCCCACATCGCCGGCGCGCTCAGCCTGGCGGACGCCGCCCGGATCGTCGCGCTGCGCAGCAAGGCGCTGACCGCGCTCGCCGGCACCGGCACGATGGCCAGCATCCCGCTCGCCGCCGACCAGGTCGAACCGCTGGTGGGTCCGCATGACGGCCAGGTCACCATCGCCGCCGTCAACGGGCCCACCAGCACGGTCATCGCGGGCACCGTCCAGGGTGTCCAGGCCGTCGTGGAGCACTGCACGGCCCGGGGCGTCCGGGCCCGCACCATCCCGGTCGACTACGCCTCGCACTCCCCCCAGGTCGAGGCGATCCGCGACCGCCTGCTCGCCGAACTCGACGGGCTGAGCCCGCGCACCGGCGACATCCCGTTCTACTCCTCGGTCACCGGTGAGCTGCTGGACACCGCCGGGCTGGACGCCACGTACTGGTACACCAACCTGCGGCAGCCGGTCCGCTTCGAGCGGGCGGTCCGGGCACTGCTGGCGGCCGGGCACCGGACCTTCGTCGAGAGCAGCCCGCACGGGGTGCTCACCTTCGCGGTCAACGAGACGCTGGAGGAGGCCGGCGCCGAACAGGTGCTGGTGCTCGGCACGCTGCGGCGCGACGAGGACGGCCGGCGCTCGCTCCTCGGCTCGCTCGCCGCCCTGCACGTCAGCGGCGCCGAGGTGGACTGGTCGGCGCTGCTCGCGGACCACGCCCCGCGGCGGATCGCCCTGCCGGGCTACGCCTTCCAGCGCGAGCGTTACTGGCCGCAGGCGCCGGCGGAGGACACCACCGGGCACTGGCCCGTGCCCCCGGTCGAACCGGAGCCGGAGCCGGCCGCCGAGAACACGAGCGCGAGCGTGGGCACGCCGTGGGCACGCCGCCTCGCCGGCCTCTCGGCGACCGAACAGTACGAGGTGTTGCTCGACCTGGTCCGGTCCAACGCCGCGATCGTGCTCGGCCACCTCGGCACGGAGGCCGTGGACTCCGGGCGGACCTTCAAGGAGCTGGGCTTCGACTCCCCGCTCGCCGTGGAGCTGCGCGACCGGCTCTCCGCCGCCGTCGGGCTCCGGCTGCCGACCGCGCTGGTCTACAACCAGCCCACCCCGGTGGCGCTGGCCCGGTACCTGCTCGGCGAGCTGCTCGGCGCCGCCGAGCGCGGCCCGGCCGGGACCACGGCGGTGAGCGACGAGCCGATCGCCATCGTCGGCATGGCCTGCCGGTTCCCCGGTGGGGTCGGCAGCCCCGACGAGCTGTGGCGGCTGGTGGCGGAGGGCGTGGACGCGATCGGCGACTTCCCCGACGACCGGGGCTGGAACCTGGCGGAGCTGTACGACCCCGAGCCCGGCACCCCCGGCAGGACGTACGCCCGCCGAGGCGGCTTCCTGTACGACGCCGGCCTGTTCGACGCCGCCTTCTTCGGGATCAACCCGCGCGAGGCCACCGCCATGGACCCGCAGCAGCGCCTGCTGCTGGAGACCAGTTGGGAGGCGTTCGAGCGGGCCGGGATCGACCCGGGCCGGCTGAGCGGCAGTCGGACCGGGGTGTTCGTCGGCGCCATGTCCCAGGAGTACGGTCCGCGCCTGCACGAGGGCACCGACGGCTACGGCGGCTTCCTGCTGACCGGCAACACCGCGAGCGTGGCCTCGGGCCGGATCTCCTACGCCTTCGGGCTGGAGGGGCCGGCGGTCACCGTGGACACCGCCTGCTCGTCCTCGCTGGTCGCGCTGCACCTGGCGGCGCAGGCGCTGCGACAGGGCGAGTGCGGGCTGGCGCTGGCGGGTGGCGTCGCGGTGATGGCCACCCCGGGCATGTTCGTGGAGTTCGGCCACCAGCGCGGGCTCGCTCTCGACGGCCGCTGCAAGCCCTTCGCCACGGCCGCGGACGGCACCAGCTGGGCCGAGGGCGCGGGCATGCTGGTGCTGGAGCGGCTCTCCGACGCGCGGGCGGCCGGGCACCCGGTCCTGGCCGTCATCCGGGGCAGCGCGGTCAACCAGGACGGTGCCAGCAACGGGCTCACCGCGCCGAACGGGCCCTCGCAGGAGCGGGTGATCCGGGCCGCGCTGGCCAGCGCCCGGCTGACGCCCGACCAGGTGGACGCGGTCGAGGCGCACGGTACCGGCACCCGACTGGGCGACCCGATCGAGGCCGAGGCGCTGATCGCCACCTACGGACAGGACCGGCCGGCCGAACTGCCGCTGCTGCTCGGCTCGTTGAAATCCAACATCGGGCACGCGCAGGCCGCCGCCGGCATCGGCGGCGTGATCAAGATGGTGCAGGCCATGCGACACGGCATGCTGCCCAAGACCCTGCACGTCGACGAGCCGACCCCACACGTGGACTGGACCGCCGGCGCGGTCGAACTGCTCACCGAGACACGACCCTGGCCCGAGACCGACCACCCCCGACGAGCAGCCGTCTCCTCCTTCGGCATCAGCGGCACCAACGCCCACCTCATCCTCGAAGCCGCCTCCGCAGCCGCGCCCGAGGAGCCGTCGGAGACGGTCGCCCCACTCCTGCTCTCCGCGAAGACCGAACCCGCGCTCCGCGAACAGGCGGACCGCCTCCACTACTTCCTGACCGAACGCGACGACATCAACCTCGCCAACACCGCACACGCCCTGACCACCGGCCGCACCCACTTCCCCCACCGCGCAGTGGTCCTGGGCGAGAGCCGCGAGGAACTCCTCACCGGACTCAAAGCCCTCGCCGACGGAACCCCCAACCGACACACCATCCAAGGCTCCGCCCGAGGCAACGGCAAACTCGCCATCCTCTTCACCGGCCAAGGCGCACAACGACTCGGCATGGGACGCGAACTCTACGACACCGAACCCGTCTTCACCGCCGCCT
>NZ_JBVHLF010000105.1:0-20374 GCF_055559155.1 Kitasatospora sp. NPDC024654 | reverse complement strand
AACCCCGGCAGGCGGCCGGGACGTGAACCTCGACCGCATCCGGCTCCACGACCTGCATCAGCGCGCCCCCGGCACCGCCGCGCGGCTTACCCGGGCCCCGGCCCGACGGCTTACGCAACGACGACGGCCGCGCCAGCCCGTCGCTGGACGGCGGTTTGGAGGAGTTCTTCGAGTTCATCCCCAGACGCCGCTTGAGCTCAGCGTTCTCCGCCCGCAGTTGCGCGTTCTCCGCCCGCAGCTCGGCGATCTCCGCCCGCAGCTCGGCGATCTCCGCCCTGGCGGCCACCAGCTCGCTCCGCAACTCGCCAACGAGCGCAACCAGTTCCGCATAGCTCGGCAGCGGCGGGGTCTCGGACACGAGCCCCAATGATCAACCAATAGGACGCCAAGATCAACTCAGCGCGCCAGGAGCACCAAACCAGTCACGAAGGCCTCTACGAAATCAGGGGATTGACACACCCGCGACCGCACGTTCCTGGGACCGATTGCTCCCCCGGCTGACCCACCGCTCCTCCTGGACAGCGCAGACCGGAACCCTGCCGGTCATCGAGGGGGCGTCACCCGGACTTCCTTCGGCGGAGTGCCGAGCCGTCTCGGAGCAGGAACAGGAGCACGAGAAGGGCCACCACGAGGACGACGAGCATGCCCGTGCGCCCGCTCACGTAGGCAGAGACGGTGGACCAGATGCCGGGCGGGGGCGGGCTGTGCCCGGATGCTTGGAGGGGGGTGGGCGATCCGAGCCAGATCGTGGCCTGCGCCGCGCCCGCCCCGTTGTTCGCGGTGGGGGTGGTGAGGGAGCTGGCGATGTCCTTGTCCATGGCGGCGACGTCATGTCCCTGCTCGAGTGGCACATTGGTGAAGTCCACACCGCCGGAGACGTAGGTATAGGTGTAGATGTGGTTGCCCACGGTTTCCTGGCGAGTGATCCGGTATTCGCCTTCGGTGTAGGAGCGGACGTAGCTGTTGAAGGTGTCGGTGGGCTTCCAGCCGGTCGCGGTCGTCCACGAGCTGATGTCGCCGTGGTCGACCAGGTCCCCGTAGGTGGTGCTCTGCGTGGTGCTCAACTGCCGGTACCACTCGGCTGCGACTCGGGACAGGTAGATACGGCGCAGGTCCGCATACTCGGGAGAGGTGTTCACCCGGTTCACCAGTTGCGGTAGGACCAGGCTCCGGAAGAGTGCCTCGTTGTGGGTCCGGGTCGCGTCGTCCTGCTGGGGGCAGGTGTTGAGCGCCTGCTGCCCGGGGGCGGTCTTGAGGTAGTCGGTCTCCATCTTGACGTCCAGCGGCGCCTTCAGGATGTAGAGCTTGTTGCCGTCGGAGTGGACCTGGGCGGGTGCTGGCAGGATCCAGACGCGTGATGGAAGGCAGTCGCCGGCGAGCTGGGACCAGAACTGATCGCCGAGCGCCGTGCCCGGATGGGTCAGTGTGCCGACGTCCTTCTTCAGCTGCAGATCCGCTTGGAGCATGATCCGCCCGACGTCGGTGCGGCCCATGGAGGCGTCGACGATACGGTCCGGCTCGGTCGGATTGAGGTTGACCCAGAACGTCGAGGGATCCAGTTCGAGCCAGACGAAGAACGCGTCAGAGGAGACCTTGGCCGCGGCCAGGCCGGTGGCGGTCCGGGCGTCGCCCTGCACGGGGTCCTGCTGCGCGCTGAACGAGTACTGGAGGCCGCTGCCGTCGCCGGGGTCCGACAGGTAGCGCAGTTGAAGGCTGGAGAAGTCGATACCACCGGGAGCGGTGCCGGGCATCCCCAGGACCTGGCCGAGGCCGGTGGAGGAACCGGAGTCCGCGGCGGACTCACCGGGGCACGGGACGCCGGCTGCCGCAGCCATGAACCCGTTGCCGGACATGCCGAACATCTGTGAGCCCTGCACGTGGTTGCAGGGCTCGGTGTAGGTGAATTCGGAGCCGAGGACCTTGTTTGCGTTCCCTGCGGCGGCCACTGCGAGTTTGCGCGCTTCCGTGAGATATGTGAGCAGCTGCTTGGCGGTCGCTTTGTTCTGCGTCTCCGTCATCTCCGAGTACTTTTCCACGGTATCGCTGATCTGATCGTTTATATTGCTGCGACTGGTCCCTGCGGCCTTGCCATCCTTCTCGATCGAAAGGAGTTCGTTGTCGAGGCTTATGACACCAGGAGGGTTGAGGTCGTAGACACCGGCGAAGTAGGTGGGTTTCTCCGGGTTGTAGAACTTGGCGCACTCCCAGCACTGCTGGCGCTCGGAGGCTCCGAGGAGCTTGGCTCCCGCGTCGATGTGTAGTTTGTCCAGAACATCCTGGACGACGCCTTCGGAGTGCCTGCCTGGAATGTATTTGCGCTTGGATTTGGTCGAGGGGATGTTGAGGGCGCTCAGTGCGAGGACCCGTGGCTCATTGGCTTTCTGCAGGCCCTTGAGGTCCGCGGGGTCCAGGAACTGTCCCACCTCGGAGAGGTCCACCATCGTGCCGTCCCAGACTGGGCCGGAGCTGTTGACGTTGCCCTCGAGTAGGCTGAGGCGCTGCTCCTCGGTCAATTTTCGCGGGTCGATCAGATCCGTGGCTGCGTTCCGGCCCTCGCTGAACGCCAGGTACTTTCGTGACTCGTCGAGCTTGTTATAGAGGCTCAGGCGGAGTTGGAATGACGGGAGGAGGAGCGGGCTCAACAGGGGATTTGGGTACATCTTGGAGAGGTCGGTTCCCTCTGCCGAGCCCGGCGGCCTGCTGCCGTCGGCCGATCCCGGTTGCGCAGTTCCGAGCGACACCAGGAGGACCAGCAGCAGGGCCACCAGCCCCCGCAACAAGGTGAGCAGGCGCCCGAGGCCGTCCCTCATGACGCCCTCCCGCGGTCGCGCGGGGGCACACCCGCGGCGTCCAGGTAGGCGACCAGGGCGGGGCTCGGTCCGGTCCGGCCTCCCGTCTGCTCGCCGGCGGCCTTCTCGCTGCGCCGGTGGGCCCCCCAGCCGACGGCGGCGAGGGCCCTGGGCCCGACTGCGTCGACGATGGCCGAGCCCACCAGCGACGTGCTCGTGGAGCAGTTACTGGGGTGCTCCAGATCGCTGATGTTCACTGACGGCTTGTAGCCGATGCTGACGTCGCACGCCGAGGCCTGCTGCGGGCTCAGCAGCATGAAGGTGCTGACGAGGAAGGCGGCACCCACGCCCGTGCGTGGGACGATCCTGCGGGCGGTCCTACCGGCGGTCCTGAGGGCGGTCACAAGGTCACCGCCGGAACGACGTTCTTCAACCGCAGTACCCGTGCGCGCAACTCATCCCCCTGTGATGTGACGGCCTCGTCCTTCTGGACGCGCCAACTCGCGAGTTCCAACTGGGCCGACTGCAGGTGGTACAGGGCAAGCGCCGAGCCTCGGCCCTACCAACTCCGGGTACTGGCCAACAACCCCCAACAGCAGTGCGGGCCACGCCAGGACCGTGATTTCGACCGGTGTGATCGCCGCACCTGCGGCGGTCTCCATCCCGCCAGGGCGGCGACCATCAGCAGCACGGTGACCAGCGCGGTCAGGACTGCGGCCGGGCGCAGTGCGGTGCTACGAGGCATCGTCGCGCCCCGCCTCCGCGCGGACGATGCCGGTCGCTTCCAGGTAGCTGCCCAGGTCCGGATGTTGTCCGGGTCGCTCGCCCCTGCGGTAAGCGCCCCAGCCCGCCGCGGCCAGCGCGCCGAGCGCGAGGACGGCGACCGTGCCCGCCCCGGCTAGTGAGGCACCAGTGGAGCACGTCCGGTTCTGGTTCTGCATCAGGCTGTTGAAGTTCACCGTGGGCTTGTAGTTGATGCCCACCGGGCAGGCCGAGGCCGGCTGCGCCAGCAGTAGCACGCTCGTGCAGACCAGGACGGCGGCGGCCAGCGTCAGACGTCCGACGATCCTCAACCCGGTCATGAAGTCACCGCCCGAATGCCCTTCAAGGTCATGACGTTCGCGCGCAGTTCGGCCCGTTCCGCCTGCGCTGTGTCCGGCGGGTCCTCCTGTGCGCGGGATCCGGCCAGCTCCAACTGCGCGGACTGGAGGCGGTACAGCGCCAGCGCCGTTCCCCGGCCGTGTCGGCGCCAGGTGCCGATCAGCGTCCAGAGCCGCAGCGCGGGCGAGCCCAGGACGGACGTCTCCCCGGCGGTGACGGCCGGCCCCGCCTCGGCCTCTTGCGCTAGTACCTCGCGCAGCACGCTCCCACGCTCGCGCAGTCCACGCACCAGGAGCGCGACTGCCAGGGTGATGAACGGGAGCTGCGGCAGGAGCCACAGCAGCGGAGAGACCACGAGGGTGTCGAGGGCGCCGCCGCTGCTGTGCTGCAGCTGCCCGGCCAGCCACCCGGAGAGGTCTTCGGCCGCCGTGCTGCCGCCGAACGCGGTCACCAGCGCGGCCACGGCGAGCAGCGTGCGCTGCCGGCGTGCGCGGGCGGCGAGGCAGAAGCCGGCGCCCAGCAGGGCGCCGAAGGTCACCTGTCCGCCGAGCAGGCCGATGGACTGCCGGATCCAGTACTCGAAGCCGCCGGTCGATCCCAGGATTCCGCCGAGCGATCCGTAGATCTTGATGTACATCAGACTGTCCATGAAGGCGTATCCCAGTCCCATGGACGCGCCCAGGATCAGTCCGGTGAGTGCGTCGGTGATCCGGTAGCGGAACAGCGCCAGCAGCAGTGCGACGCCGCCCGCCAAACCGATCGTGTTCACCAGATTGAGGTGCACAACGATCGCCGTCAACATCCGGTCTATGCTGGTCAGGACATGGATGGGGTCGTTGCTTGCGGTCGGGTTGAGGTAGTCGAACATCGTGGCGGCGGCGAGGTTGGAGAAGACCCGGCCGAGGCTGAACACAATCAGCGCTCCCCAGCCGAACGCCGCCAGCAGCGCCCCCAGCGGAACCCGGGCGAACCGGACAGAGCCGCGCAGCAGGAGCAGCACGAAAGCCGTCCCGGGCACGCAGGCGAGCGCTGTGGGGAAGAACTCGAAGACCACCACGATGGAGAGCAGCCCGAACGGCAGCAGCAAGCACCCCACGGTCAACCAGATCAACGCGATAGCCCGCCGATCGGTGGGCTTGGTGACCATGGCGAAGACCTGGATCAGCACGGCAGCCACGATGCCCACGAGGACGAGCCAGAAGATGACCGTGGGGACGGATAGGATCTTGTTGAACGAGTCCGAGAAGTCGGACTTCTGCATCAGGTTCGCCAGGTCTGACGGCGGCTTGTAGAAGATCGACAGGGCTCCCTCGCCGGGCTGGCGGTTCGGCCGGGTCAGGTTCACCAGCAACTCGACGAAATACAGTGCGATCACAATGCGGGCGATCAGCAGGGCCCGCGCTCGGGCCATCGCGTCGTCCCGCAGCGAGAGTGAGAGTGAAGCGAGGCTCTTCACGAGCCACCTCCCGGCAGGCTCGGCAGATCGGCGGGTAACGACGGCAGATCTGTGGGCAGGCCGGACGGCAGATCCGTGGGCAGGCCGGAGGGCAGATCGGCGGGTAACGACGGCAGATCCGTGGGCAGGCCGGAGGGCAGATCTGTGGGCAGGCCGGACGGCAGATCCGTCGGGAATCCGGTGGGCATCGGGGGGAAAGACGGCCCCGGTACGGTCACCGTGTCGCCACCACTGAAGTCGACGATCAGCGAGGCCGCCAGCAGCACCGCCCCGATAGCCCCGCCGGCCAGGACGAGCCGGATTCCCCCACGCTCCCCGGCGTTCGCCTCCATCGACGACCCCGCCGACGCTCGGGCTCTGACCACGCTCACTCCCCCGATCTGAGTTGGCTGTGAATCAGTATCTGCTATGCGCATGGCAACCAGCTCGCCGGGACGGTAAACGTGCATGCGCCTCTCACAATTGCGGTAGCCTGCTCCGCTTCCGGGCGAGCGCCGCAACGCCTCTGGGTATAGCTCTGCCGCGCCCCAGCCCGGCCCCGGCCCCGAGGGCCCCGCACGGGCCCCCAGACGCCGCTCCAGCCATCCACCCCGACCGCCACCCCGCTCCATGCTCCGGGCCTCCGATGTCCACCCAACCTTCGCCAACCGGAAGCGGCGCGGTAGCCAGGGCGGCCGCCCGCCCGCCTTCGACAAGCAGCTCTACAAGCAACGCAACGTCGTCGAACGTTGCTTCAACCGCCTGAAGCAGTGGCGCGGCCTCGCCACCAGGTACGACAAGACGGCCAAGTCCTACCAAGCAGCCGTCACCCTCGCCGCACTCCTCATGTGGGCATGACCCCTTTGACGACATCGCCTAGCACGCTGGTGGGGGGGGGGGGGGGGGGGGGGGAGAGACCCCCCCCCCCCCGCCCCCCCCCGCCCCTCCCCCCCCCCCCCCCCCCCCCCCCCCCCCCCCCCCCCCCCCCCCCCCCGCCCCCTGGAGTCCAGCTGTGTCGATGCCCCGCCTTGCCTGGCACCACCTGCCGCCAGCCGCCCTAGCCGCCGTCCAGGAGCGCACCGGCCCGTTCCTGACCGCTGCCGACGTGTCCACCGGGGCGAACTCCGGCGTCGCGGTGAAAGCCCTGACCGCCTCGGGCGAGGTGTTCATCAAGGGCATCCCCATTGACCACCGCCAGGTCAAGACGCAGCTGCGCGAGGCCGCCGTGAATCCCTACCTGCCCAAGTCCTGCCCGCGGGTGCTGTGGCACGTGCAGGCCGGAGGTTGGGACCTGCTCGGCTTCGAGGTGATCGAGGGCCCCATCGCCGACTTCTCACCCGGCAGCCCCGACCTGCCCTTGGTCGTCGACGCGCTGACCGAGCTCGCCTTCACCCCCTGCCCCGACATCCCGCTGCTCAGCTTCACCCAGCGGTACGCGCCCTACAGCGACACGCCGGAGCTGTTCGACGGCGACTGCCTGCTGCACACCGACATGGCCCCGCACAACGTCCTGATCGACGATGCCGCCCACCTGATCGACTGGGCCTGGCCCACCCGTGGCCCGGCCTGGGCCGACCCGGCCATCTGGTGTGTACGCCTGATCGACGCCGGCCACACCCCCGCCCAGGCCGAACAGTGGGCCCGCCGACTGCCTGGCTTCGCCAGCGCCGACACCGACGTCCTGAGCGCCCTCGCCGAGGCGAACGCCTGCTATTGGCACGAGGTTCACCACGGCGACCCGACCTGTGCGTGGACGCGGCAGCTGGCCACCGCAGCCGCCGTCTGGCGCGACCACCGGCACACCAGTACATGACCGTCACCATCGCCCCCTGGGAGCCCGCCGATGGATCCGGCACTGATCACGGACCTCTTGCACCAGGCCAGTGCCACCCTCGGCCGCGGGGAGCCGATCCGCACGCCCATGCGCGTCTGGTCCATGTCCGGCGCCGAACGCCTGACCTATCCAGGCGGGGCCACCGCGGTCCTGAAGTACGCACGCGCCCCGTTCACCCAGGAGGACCGCAACCTGCGGGCGGCAGCGCGGGCCGGCCTGCCGGTGCCCCTGCTCCTCGGCTCGGCCCAGCGCGGCGGCCTGCTCGTGATGGTCCTCGAAGACCTCGGAGACCCCCAGGGCGAGCCCGCCGACAGCGACGCCGCGTCAGCCGCCGCCGCGCTGCACGCGACCACCCCACCACCGGCGCTGCCCCTGCTTGACCAGCAGGCCCTGGCGGCTCTACCGGGGAAGGCACTGGGTCACCTGCGCCAGCTGCACGCAGCCGACCGCTGGACGGAGGGCACCGAGGACATCACCACCCGGCTCCGCGCCCTTGAACGCGCCGCGGCCAGCCGCACGACGGGTACGCAGTCGGCTCCGTTCGGCTGGACCCACTCCGAGTTCCGCCCCTCCAGCGTCCACATCGGCCAACGCGGCTGGCGTCTATTGGACTTCGCCCGCTGCTTCAACGGGCCCGGCCTGCTCGACCTCGCCTCCTGGCAAGGACTCAGCCTGCGCCACCAGCCGGACCTCGAACGCCTACGCGTACTAATCGACAGCTACATCGCCGCAGGTGGAGACAGCGGAGCGCGGGACCGCCGCGGCGGACTGCGCCCGGAGGCGTGGGCGTTGGGGTGGCACCGCCTCTGGGCAGTCGAATGGTTCCTCGAACAAGCCCACCGTTGGATCAACGACCCCACCAGGGACCTCGGCTCCATCAAGGTCGTGCGTCACCATCTGCAGGCGGCGGTCGGCCTGCTCAACGTGTGACGGCAGCCCCGTCGCCGGTCTGCTGACCTTGCCGACCGGTGCGGGCCATGCGCGCCGCGGTCCTGCCGGACGCACCGGGGATCTCCTGGTAGATGACCGTCCGGGAGACACCCAGGATCCTGGCCACCCCCGTGATCGTCTGCTCGGGGTCTGCCAGCAGTGCGACCCCCTGCGCGGTCTGCTCAGCAGTCAGCTTGCGGGGCGGCTGCAGTGCGACCGGATTACCGTCCTCGTCGCGCACCACGTACGGGTGTTTCTTCCCGGTGACCTCCTCGGCCGCGACGATGTGCGCCAGGTCCATATCCACCCGCAGCCCGCTGCTCCGCAGCTCGTCGAGGAAGTCGTCGTGCGCGTTCCAGGCGGCGTTCAGCTCGTCCAGCCCCAACTCCTTCCTCCCGGAGGCGTCCAGGCCGTATCCGTCCTGCGCCAGCTTGAAGCGCTTGCACACCGCGATCGCACGTTCGAGTGTCTCGTCCATGCACTGAACAACCGTCAGCCCAGTTGCCGGGTATCGGCCGGTGGGCCGAACGGGAGCGCCCGGTGCGCGCTGCTGGCCTGCTCCGGGCAGGGCTAGGGTGCCAGCTCCGCCAGCCACGGATGCCCTGGGTGGATGCGCTCCAGCCATACGCCGAGGAGGTCACGTCGCGTCCGGTTCAGCAGCGGCAGTACGCCGTCGAAGTCCGTCTGATCCTTGGGGCGTGGCGCCTTCGCCTTGAACAGCAGCACCAGCTCCGGCATCAGGTAGGGGATACCGTCCGCCGTCCGCTCGATGATCGCTTCGTACGGCAGCCGCAGAACCTTGTCGCGCCGACAGATCCAGGTTCCGCCGTCGTGCGGCTCGCGGAAGACGTCGAACAGGAACCGGCCGCTCGCCGGATCCCGAAGCCAGGTCTGGCGCGTGGCTGCCAGCGCCTCCGTTCCCGCTGCTGGCCAGATCCGTCCCGAGCCCACCGCGTCGAACGCGCACTCGGGAAAGCGATCGCGGATCCCCTCGAACTCCGCCGCAGGGACCGTGATCTCCAGATCACCGTGCGGCCGCGACTGACTGCCACGGAACAGGTCCAACGCCCAGCCCGCAGCGACGTACCAGTGCACACCGACCCCGGTCAGCCGCTGTGTGACCTGCTCCGGCCGCCAGGCGTCCGCCCACCGCGCATCCAGTTCGTCCGCATCGAGCACAACGCCGCCAGGCGGCAGGTGTTCAGTCACCGCTGCGACCTACCGTCGTTGACCAGGTCGAGCAGCCCTGGTCCGGGTCAGCTCGGGTCCAGGTCCGCTGCCCACTGGTCGCAGTCGGGCTGCGGCAGCGCCTCGGCGCGCTCGGTCAGCGCGGGCAGCCGGTGGCCCAGGTACGGGTGCCTTCGAATCCTGCGCCCCCAATGCGCCCTGCCCGCGCCCCAGATTCCCGCCTACCATTCGATCATGTCCAAGTCACCGAAAGGCCGACGGCACCGCACCCCGCAGCAGCGGCCTGCGCGCCCGGTCGGCGCCCGGCCCGCGACGGCCACCGTGCCCAAGCCCCTGGAGAGGGAACCGCTCCTCTTACGCGGCAACGCCGACCACGTCGCGAAGGCACTGTCCCTGGCGCCACCGGAGGCCGTCGTCGAGCTGACGATGCCGCTGCTGTGGGCAGCGATAGCCGACGGTATCCCCGCCAACAGCTGTGTGGACGCGTGTCTGACCCTGCGGTATGCCTACGGTGCCCTGGGAATCCGAAGCGAACTGCAGCCGGTCCACGTGCAGATCCGCGATGGTGGCGGCAGGATCCTCGGCTACGCGACCGAAGACCCATCCTGGAACGAGGACGGCACGATCTTCCACGGCCACTGCGCGCTCCACCTGCCGGACAGCGACCGCTTCGTGGATCCCACGGTCGAGCAGTTCGAGGAAGTGCGCTCCTTCGGATTGGGCCCGCTGGTCGGCCGAGCGGTGCTGGGGACCGGGTATGTCGGCGACAGGCTCCCGGCCGGTGCGGAGTTCGTCGTCCAGCGGGAGAACATCCTCATCCGCTACGAGACCGCCGACGCCCGGTACACCACCGTGGTGCAGGATCACCCGTGGATCGCGGCCCATGCCGAGCAGCACCGAGCCGCCGGGGTCAACCTGGCATCGCTCCTGTTGGTGGCCCTGCGCAACCCCGAGTTCATCGGGAAGGCGCGGCAGGCCCCCTACCCGCGCCTGCGGGCTTTGCTGCGCGTGCTGCAGGACGCGGAGTACCGGGGCGGCGACGGCGACGGCGTCCAGTTCCAGGTTCCCGGCCCAGGCGGCGCGTCGGACTGGCGGAGGCTGGACGAGATACCGCTTCCGGCGACAACGCCCGCCGCCTATCCCCGCTGAGGGCGTGGCTTTCGGCGCGGCGTGGGCTCAGGTCCGGTGCACCTCGCCTGCGGCACCGACCAGGTACGTTTCCTGGCCGGTGCCGACGCGTTCGGCACGGTCCCTGGGTTCCGCTCAGGTCACTCTGTCCATGGGCCCCTCGCCGGCAGGGCGGCGACCTGACTCTGGCGCTGCTTGTTCTGCGCCTGCTTGAGTGAGCGGTTCTCGTGGTAGAGGTTGGCGGTCACGGTGGCGAGAGCGTCGAGCTTCCGCTGCAGCTCGGTGGCCCGCTCATTGGACTCTCGCAACCGCTTCTTCAACTCCGCGATCGTCTCATCGCGCTTGACCTCGCCCGGCGTACGCAGCACCGGCTTGGCGACCTGGGCATCCCACTCGGCCAGGACGTCCTCGGCGCGATGGACGCTGGCGTGGCTGACCCGGGCCTCGCGGGCGAGGTTCTCCTTGGTCAGCGCCCCGTCGGTGTGCTGAGGCTGCCCGGCGAGGAGCCTGGCCATGGCCTCGCGCAGTTTGCCCTCGGTGGCGGCGGAGACCGGCATCAGCTGTGCTCCCTCATCGTGTCGAACTGGGTGTTGGTGGAGCGGACTTCCGCCAGGCGTGCCTCCGTCTGCTCGCGCAGCGGCTTGGACAGCTTCTTCTTCAGGAACTCCACCAGGTCGGCTTCCTCCATCCGCCAGATGCGCTCGTGCGCGATGGTGAGGACGGAGTTGCGGCAGCGCGAGGGCTGGCAGGCGCCCAGGAGCGGGGTCGTTCCGCGCCGTTCGGGCGGGAGCTGGTTCTGGCACTCCGCAGTAGGGGCGTTCCACAGACAGTGGTTGATCGTGCCGAGATGAAGGTCGGCGAACTCGTCCCGCAGCAACGTGATTTCCAGGCGCTCGTCAGCGATCTGCGCTCGCAGGTCCGTGCTCTGCTCGACCGCCTGGTTCACCCGGTCCAGTCCGGCGTGGAAGCGGGCGGCGCCCGGACCGACCGCGATGGTCTGGCCCGCGCGGCGGGCCTGGAGCAGGGAGACCAGCTTCTGGGCTGCGACGGTCTGGAGCTGGTTGTCGAACTCCTTAGCCCACCGGGCGTCGGGCTTCCCGTAGGCGAGGGTGGTCCGGTTGGCCAAGGCCCGGCGGGCCGCGTGCTTGAGCTGGATTCCGAGGGCGATCTCCCCGTCCGGCTCCTGCGCGGCGATCACGGCCATCGTCCGGCGAAACATGTGGGGCCGGACCAGCCCGGCCGGGGTCCCACGCTCTCTTGCCCGGCTCCCGACGCCACGGGCGCTACCGGGTGCGCCGGGTGGTGATGAGCTGGCCGTTGTGGAGGCGGTGGTCGAGGTCGAGGCCGCTGTCGAGCATCGCGAGGACGTCGAGGTGGCGGTCGGCCGGCACGGTCGCCACCCGGCGCCGGTCGCGGCCGACGCGGATGGTCGGGTGGCGCTCGCTGGGCCGCGCGACGTCGACCGGGCCGTCGGGTGTCCCCGGCACGAGCCGGGTCAGCGGAGTGGTGGCCGTGTGGTCGTCGAGGAGCCGGTTGGGCTGGCTCAGGGAGGCTGCGGCTCGGCGCATCCATGCGGCGGCGCGGGCATCGTGGGCCTCGAGATAGGCCTGCGCGATCCGTCACGGTGCGTCCAGCGCCGGCCTCCGCGAACCGCTCCTCGGCGCTGTCGCGGTCGCCGGCAGCCAGCAGTTCACGGCCCACGCTGGAAGGCGGCCTCGCCGTCGGAGCTGGGCTGGTGATCATCCATGACCTCATCCCTACCATCCCAGCTCGGGCAGGCGGGCCGTTTCCCGGGGCACGGACACCAACAGCGGAGGGAGCCGGTCGACGCCAACGGGCAGACTTCCATGCGGTGCCGCCGCGATCGGCGCTGAGGTGATGTCAGACCTGGTGGCTACCGTTCGTTCCATGACAACCCCGTCCCCGACCCCCGGCGAACGCCGCATCTTGGAGATCACCGCTCAGTCTGCTCACCACCGGGACTTCCAGGACCAGGTCACCCTGCTCGGAACCGTGGCCACCTTCGATCCCGACAGCCGCACCTGGCACGCCAGATCCGGGACGCTCGACGACCGGACCCTGACGATCATCAACACCGCATTCGAAGCGGCCAGGCGCTTCGGCACCACCGTGCACCTGGACGTCGTGCCCGCGCCCGACACCTGGACCGGCCCGACGTTCAGCACCGCTGCCGAGCCCGACCCGCAGGTGACCGACCAGGAGGAGAGCGACGTCCTCGTGCTCTACTCCTACGCGATCAACCTCCCCTTCGGCGCTGAGAATCCTGACAGCGAGCAGTGGCGCGCCCGTCTCGACTCGTTCGCCCATGACGTGGTCGCAGACCTGGACGCCGACCCCCTCCGGTTGACCCGCGCGGCCGCCGGCTGCCGCAGCGAAGTCCACCGCGCCCAGCAGCATCCGGACACCGACGACGCCGAGCCCTACATCCTCGCCACCCAGATCGCGGACGCTGCGCTGGCGATCCTGCAGCAGGCCGGCGTCCACGACGCCGTCTCCGGCCGCCGATACCTCGACGACCGCGAGGAGCAGCGCGAGCGCGAGCGTGCCCGCACCCGATGCCGGCAGGGCCCCCTCCACCGCCACAGCCCTGCCCGCCGACTGCTGCGCCGCGCCAGTCCCTCCTGGTGGTTGCGCCGCCGCCGGATCCGGGCCGCGGTGACGATGCCGACCGGCTTTCTCACCGCCGGCCACGGCGAAACCTCCTGGCGCCACCTGCGGATCGTCCACGCGCTCGACGGCGAAATCGGCGACCTCAACTACAAGGTGTGCGCCGAGTGCCGCACGGGATTGGTCGGCAAGCTGGAGGTCCGTGGCGACTACCAGGGCCTTGGGCTCGGCTCCGCCGCGCTCGCCGCCGTCCGCGACGAGCCGGGCGAGGGGGCCAGCTGGCACACGTCCGGCCAGTACGACACGGCGAAGTCCTTCTGGAGCCGGCACAAGATGCCCCAGGGCACCCCGTGCGAACACCTTAGGTAGCCGGATCTGTCCGGGGACGACGAGTGGCACCTCGCTCCGGGCTGCCCGGGCTCCGGTACGGACGACGGGCATGGCGCGCCTGCGCGGAAGGGTGAACCGGCATACCTGCTACGCATGTTGTCCGCCTTCGCGCGGCTGATCGGTGTGGTAATTGATCACGCCGGGGGCTGTCATCATGAAGTGCATGACGGCCCGTCCGATACCCGCGTCAGCAGCCGATTCCGAGTTCGAGAGGCGGGCCCGGATCCGGGCCCGCCTTCAGCAACTCGGCGACGGCCCGGCCGCCCTCTTCGACGACATCTGCCTTCTCCTGGACGACGACCGCGGGCTGAAGGCGCGCCCGATGCTGCTCAGCCACCTGGTCCGGGAGCTGGAGAGCTCGGTGCGCGAGGTGCTGCTGCCCCGCCGGACCGACACCGTCGACGAGGCCCCGTATCCGACCTCGGCGGAACCTCCGCTCGTTGCGGCTCTGCGTCTCCTGGGCGAGGAGGTTCTCCGGGCCCTGGGGCTCAAGCCCGCGGCTCCGGAGGCTGAGGAGAAGGCGCCGGAGAGCGCCGGCAGTACGCACCGGCGTGAGATCGCTGAGGTCCTCACCTCGCTCGGGATTGACCCCGACGGTCCGGTTGGCAAGGCATGGAGGAAGGTGGCCGGAGACCAGGCGGCCCTGGCACACCGCTCGAACCTGGCCGCACCACAGCTGCGAGACAGCCGGGTCAGCGAGCACGTGGAACGCGCCATGGCCGTGTTGGACGAGGTCCTCGACGCCTTCGACGCCCGCTTCCTCGACCTGGTCGAACGGCTGGAAGAGCTGGCCGCTATCCCGGCTCCGACGAAGAAGGACGCCGCGCGGCTCGCCAAGGAGTTCCCGCAGGACTTGGTGACCTCTGAGCGGTTCTTCGACGGCCTGGTCAACCCGGCCTGGCTCAGTCCCCTGAACGCCGCGAAGATGTTCTCCGCCCCGCCCGCACCCGAAGTTGACCGCGAGGCGGGCCGGGTCGGCATCGTGCGCTGGCCGGCCTCCGCCTACCTCGCGCGCGTCGCCGCGGACGACCCCACGACCGTGCTCCAGATCGCCCGAGACATCCCGGCCACCGAGAACCCCTTCGTCCACCTCGACCTGGTGGCCGTCGCGGCCGCCGTGCCCGCCGACAAGGCCGGCCGGCTGCTCCCGACCCTGACCCGTGCCCTCGCCGGCCCCTACCTGCTGCTCCCGAGCCGGTACGCCGACCTGGCTCTGCACCTGGCCGCCGCACAGCAGCCGGACGACGCGGCCGAGCTCCTGACCGCGCTGCTCGCGGCCGGCTTCGGCCCCGATGCGACGCTCGGCGAGGCGGACAGCGGTTACCTGCTGCAGACCTACAACGACGACTTCGCCGACCGGCTCGGCACCGGGTGGGTGCGCCTGCTGACCGACACCCTCACCCGCTCGCTGGGCACCGCGGCCCAGGCGGCGCAGCGCCGCGGCATGGACGCGTCCGCGTACTGGTTCCCGCTGATCGCCGACGCCCCGGACATCGTCCACGCCTCACCGCAGAGCCGGCTCGCCGTCGCGATCCGCGACGCCGCCGACCGCCTGATCGCCGCCGACCCCGAGACGGCGGCACAGATCCTGACGCTGCTGCAGGACCAGCCCTGGGCGATCTTCCGCCGACTGCGCCTGTACCTGATCACCCGCCACGCCGACGCCCTGCCCGAGGAAGCCGCCACCGCACTCGCGGACTCCACCCTGCGCGAAGACCTCGCGGTGGAGCGAGAGTGGCTCGCCCTGGCCGATGCGTTCGCTGACCGGCTCACCGAAGAGCAGCAGCAGGCTCTCCTCGCCGCCGTCGACGAGGGCCCGGACACCGCCCGCTGGAGCACCGACCGGGAACAGCGCACCGGCCAGCCGGTCGAGCCCGAGCGCCTCCAGGCGGTCGCGGACCTGTGGCAGCGCGACCGGCTGACCGTCCTGGGCCCGATCCTTGGCCCGACGCAGCGTCAGCGCCTGACCGAGCTGGAGACGACATACGGCCCGGCCCGGCCCGTGGACGAGCCGCCGGTCCGCTTCACCCCCATCGTCACCACGCCCCCCGAGGCTGAACTCGGCCAGCTGGCCCGGCTGTCCGCCGCCGAACTCGTCGAGCGGGTCACAGCATGGGAGCCGCAGCCGACCGGCTTCGGTGGCACGAACCAGCACGCACTGGGCGGACGGCTGCGCGAGGTCGTCGCCGCGCAGGGCACCAGCTACAGCGCGGAGGCGGCTGCGTTCACCGGCCTGGAGGACCTGTACCTGCTCCAGGTCCTTTACGGCTTCCAGGAGGCGGCGCGCCGCGAGCCGATCGACTGGGCGGGCCCGTTGGCTCTGGCCGGCGAGGCCGTGTGCCGTACCGGCACCGTCCACGCCCACGAGCTCCACCGGGAGGCCGTCAACCTGGCCGG
The DNA here is from genome assembly GCF_055559155.1 of Kitasatospora sp. NPDC024654. Lineage (NCBI taxonomy): Bacteria > Bacillati > Actinomycetota > Actinomycetes > Kitasatosporales > Streptomycetaceae > Kitasatospora > Kitasatospora sp. NPDC024654. Next base: position 4,554 of record NZ_JBVHLF010000105.1, on the reverse strand, counting down.
CCGGGCGATCACCAACCCCATCAGCGCGGCCGAGGCTGCCGACGCCGACATCCTGTGGTCCCTGATCACCACGGTTATCGCCTCCACCGACACCCCCGCCCCGGTGCCGGAGCCCGGCGCCTACCTCAACGACGCCCGAGCGCAGGCCCTGCGCGCGGCCGTCGACTGGGCCACATGGCGCCGCCAGGCGAACGCGGACACCGGCCCCCTGCTCGTGCTCCTGGACGGCCTGCTCGACGACACCCCGCTGCCTGGTACCGACGGCCCCCAGGTCCAAGCCGCCGTCCTCGGTGGCCTCCTGCCGCAACTCGCCTACCTGGATCCCACGTGGGCCGCCGACCGCGCCACGGCCCTGCTGTCCATCGGCGAACACGCCGACGACGCCTGGAACGCCTACCTGGCCGCCCCGCTCTTCGGACCCGCCGCCATCCCCGTCCTCGGCCTCTACCGCACGCACGCCTCCGGGCGCGAGCACGGAGATGACCGCTCCGCCCGCCAGCGCCTGGCCCTGGGGCGGCACCTCCTCGGCCTGTACCTCGGTGGCCACTTCGCCCTGGACGGCGACGACTCCCCGATCCCGGTCTACTACCGAGGCTCCAGCGCGACGGTCCTCAAGCAGCTCGCCACCCTTGTCGGCAGCGGCGCGCCCGGCCTGTCCGACCAGGCCCTGCCGGGTGTGCAGGCGTGGTGGAGTTGGCGCCTGACCGCCGTAGCCAGCGCGACCGAGCCGGACGGGCGCACCGAGCTGATCGACACCCTCCCGGCCCTGGCCGCAAGCGGCCGCTTCCCCGAGGAGTGGATCCTGCAGCAGTTCCGCGCCCTGCTGAACGCCAGCGGCAAACTGCGCACCGACTCCACGACATTCACCTACCTCACCCGCACGGCCGCCGACTACACCGAGCAGGTCCTGCTCCTCCTCAAGGACTGGATCACGGCCCTCTACCCCTACGACAAGATGCCCCTCTTCCGGGAGGCCGACATCCGCACCCTGCTGCGCATCGGCCTTGCCGATCCGAAGCAGACCCCGCTGGCCCAAGAAATCATCAATCGGGCTGCCACCCGCGGGTACAGCCAGTTCCGCGGGCTCCTCCAGGGCGACGAAGACACCGCAGCGCCCCCGAAGGCAGCGGACGGCGACGGCTGAGTCCCACCCTGCGGCCGCCAAGCCGTCTGCTGCGAGCCCTGCTTGAAAGGCCGGCTACTCAGCGTGCGACGGGCTGGCAGGGCGCGGTCCACTCCGAGGGGGCGATCTGGGTCCAGCGCCCGCCGCCCCACGGCCCACAACTCGGGCCGTCCCTCATCCCCCCGGGCTCAGGGCGTGGGCAGCCCACCTGGGCGGGCGGGTCGGCCAAATCGAACCGGCACGCCCGGGGAGTACAGCACGCTCACCGGCGGCCCCACCGGTGCCGGCAGCCCGGCCGCCGGCACCAGTTCGTCCTCGACGTCGAGGAGCTCGGCACGGTGCAGCGGCCAGCGCGGATGGGTGTTGGGAAGGTACATCGGCCGGCCGAAGAAGGCGTTGTGCATGCCCCAGCGGGCGGTCAGGAAGTGTTCGAGGGCGGTCGGTTCCTCGAGCGGTTCGCCGATGCGCACGCGGATCCGGCTGCGGGCGCCGCGCGGCCCCGGCCAGCGTCGGCTGCTGGTGTAGGTGATGGTGTCAGCGTCGCGGTGGATCGCCATCCGGGCCCACATGTACGGCAGCCGGAAGGCGCTGCGGGCGATGGCCACCGGCAGCAGCCGTGAGGCCTCCAGCGAGCGGAACACCACGCCGCGGCGACCGTGCCGGTCCACGGAGTAGAGCCGCACGTTGGTCTCTGGGAAGGTGCCGAGATAGGGAATGCCCGGCACCTTGAACCAGCCCACGCGGCAGGGCTCGAGCGTTCTCACGTGCCGGGCGCGATCAGGTCGAGTGCGTGGGCGGGGTGTGATCTGTAGTAGTCGACGGCGGCAGCGAGGCAGCGCCATCCGACGAGGTCGGCGAGGGCGATGGCGGTGTTGCGCAGGCTCGCCATGACGCGGGGCGCGCTACCGCCGCTGCGGCGGGCCCTACCTCAAGCAGCTGGACGGCCTCGTGCAGGTGGCGGCGGACCACGCCGAGGTACGTCGGGTCGTCGCCATGGCTGAGGCCGGGTCTATGGCCAGGCGTGCGACCACGAGTCGCCGATCACGACGTATCGAGTCTCACAACTGGCGCCGTGGCCGGGGTGTTCGAACCGTTCCGGAGGTTTTCCGCCGTTCGGCGCAGGAGTCTGCCTTCGCCGCAACGGCCTTCTCACCTACCTTTGGCATGGCCCACATCTTCCTTTCTACCGGGCAAAGGAGAGGCCAGCTCAGCAGAGGAGCGGGCTACGAGTTCTTTCCAGTCGTGTTCCAAGATCGCGTAAATGAGAGCATCGTGCCAGACGCCATCCAGATGGAGGTAGTGCCGAAGGCGGCCTTCGCATCTCGGGCCGTTGCGCTCGGCGGCGCGCTGGGAGATGGTGTTTTCGGGAAGGATCCACCCCCATACCCGATGCAGCCGAAGTCGCTCGAAGGCGAAGCTGAAAACCGTCGAGTAGATATCGACGGACAGGCCCTTATTGATGTGATCTCTCCCGAGAACGCAGCCAAATTCGCTGGTGCGGTATCCTGTTTTGATCAGCTTTACAACACCAAGGAACTCATCTCGGGGCGACGTCACGGCAAGGTGATATTCCGATCGCGGGCGGCATGCCGCATGCGCCATGGCATATTTGATAAAATCAGCGACTTTCTCGCCATCGAAGGGGCTCACTCCGAATCCTTTTGTCACCGAGGCGTCGCCATAGACTGCGAGAACACCTGTCGCGTCAGCCTCAGTAATTTCGCGCAATCGCACCTGCTTGCCGTCAAGCAGTACGGGATACGCGCATTCGGTATCATGCTGGGGCAAGGTTTGCGTCAACAGCCGGTCCCTTCGCGTATCGATCCGTGGCAACATGTCTCGCTCGCACCATGATGTTCTCGCCATGATTCGCCAATGGCTTGGAATAAGGATTCCGAGACCCAATTATTCGTGCGCATGAACGCTTATCCGAGCGATTTGACGACCATTAATGTGCATGTCGCAATTATTCGTCGGTGTCGGCGGGGTCGGTGGCCTCGACGATGTGGGGTGTGAGCGCGATCCCGAGGTTTTCAGGGCCGGGGAGTGCGCCAGGGCTGGTGGCCGTGGTGGTGCAGGTTGTGGTGGTGATGCACGATGGTGGTGGCACGGGTGGTGACGGCGGGTTTTCAATTCCGCCCATGTGGATCTCCCCTTGCTGCAGTTGTTGGTTGTCTGACGCCGCGGAGCCTAGGTGCGGATCCGGGTGAACGCTTGTCGACACGTCGGTGGCGGCCCTGATCGGCGTAGTCGTCGGTGGTGGTGAAGGGCGGGGCGAGAGTGCGTTCTGGCACGGCTCCGTGCCTCCTCGGCTTGCCCCGCCCGGCGCCGGGGCCGCGACGCTATGCGCGGGACGACCTGGCAGGTCGGTGTCAGTTCCCTGGCCGTCCCGCTGAGGCGATGCGGAGGTCGTACGCCGCCTGCTCGACTTCGCGGCGAACATGAGGCGCCGGGCTGGGTGTCCGGCGCGTTTCGCTGTGCCATTGGTACAACCGTCGCTCCGTGGCAAGCATCCAAGGGCTCTCGAAACTCGGCAGCTATTCGTCGGTGTCGGCGGGGTCGGTGGCCTCGGCGATGTGGGGTGTGAGCGCGATCCCGAGGTTTTCAGGGCCGGGGAGTGCGCGAGGGCTGGTGGTCGTGTGGGTGCAGGTTGTGATGGTGATGCACGACGGTGGCGGCACGGATGGTGGCGGGCCACCACCACCAATAATTCCGCCCATGTGGATCTCCCCTTGCTGCAGTTGTTGGTTGTCTGACGCCGCGGAGCCTAGGTGCGGATCCGGGTGAACGCTTGTCGACACGTCGGTGGCGGCCCTGATCGGCGTAGTCGTCGGTGGTGGTGAAGGGCGGGGCGAGAGTGCGTTCTGGCACGGCTCCGCGCCTCCTCGGCTTGCCCCGCCCGGCGCCGGGGCCGGGAGCGCTGTTCATTGGGGACGACGGCAGCGGTGATCGGCTCACCCAGCCGTTCCAACGACAAAGAGCGTGCAGTGCGAGATGCGCAGCAGTTCACAATGCTTGTGCCGCCGTGCGCGGGACGATCTGGCAGATCGGTGTCAGCTCGCTGGCTTTGCTCGACCCGGGCGATGCCGAAGGTCGTACGCCGCCTGCTCGACTTCGCGGCGAACATGGTGTGATACCCGCGCGAGGAGTGGTTCGTGGGGGCTTCTCGCGCGGAACAGGCCGCGCGCTCTCGCATGGCTGCGGCGCAGCGAGTCGACCGCAGCAGTTCGGGCATGGCTCACAGGGCACACCTTCCCTGTCGTTCACCGCTGATGACTACGCCGATCAAGGTAGCTGCCGCCGTGTCGAGCAGGGGTTCATCCGGATCCGCATCTAAGCTTGCGATTTTAGGGCGCAGAGATCGTTTAGGTCTGGGTTCTGCTGTTCTCCGGACATGGGAGCGGCCTTCGGGTGACGCTGGGTTCTCGCCA
>NZ_JBVHLF010000104.1:15349-20950 GCF_055559155.1 Kitasatospora sp. NPDC024654 | reverse complement strand
GATCAGGCGTAGAGAACCTCGATCATCTCAAACCAGCACGGGCACCTGTCGCCGTATCAGCCCACCGCTCGCCGGACTACCTGCGGATTCGGGTCAGTGCCTGTACGAGCATGCCGCCGATCGCCGGTCCCGCCACGTAGGAGGCCGAACGACTGGTGCTGAGCTTGCTGTTGGCGTCCACGTAGGACGCGCGCGGCACCAGGTGGGCGAAGAAGGCCGAGTAGGAGGTGTTGAACAGGACGGCGGCGCTCCCGGTGAGTAGCGCGACGGTGTAGAGCTGGCCCAGTGTCACGGCTCCGGTCAGGTAGGTCGCCGGCAGGCTCAGCAGTATGAGGGCGCGGACCAGGTCGGCGGTGACCATCAGCCGGCGCTTGTGGGAGCGTTGGTCGACCCAGGCGCCGAGCACGATGGCCAGCAGGTTCGGCGTCCAGATCAGCGCGGTCAGCCAGGCCACCTCGTTGGCGGAGGCGTGCAGTGTCGTCACGGCGATCAGCGGCAGGGCCAGTTCGGTGACCCGGTCGCCGAACTGGGAGACCGTTTGGCCGGACCAGAAGCGCAGGAATCGCCGGTCCCGCCACAGCGACGGAGGTACGGACAGGGTCGCGTCGCTCACCTGGTGTCCCCGTCAGGTTGCTCGTGGTCCTCCGGCAGGACGTAGCGCATCAGTCGCACCCCGCGGCTGCCTGATGGCCGGTCGGCCGCCTCGCGGGTCACATAAGGTGCCAGGACACGTTCGAACTCCTCCAGGACGGAAGCGAGTTCATCCGCGCTGAGCACGACCCGCGTGTTGGACAGGCCGGCCAGGCGGCGCCAGAGGGGATCGAGCCCGGGCTCGACCTCAGCCGCCCAGCGCGCCGGCGTATCCCCGGCCCGCAGGAACATCTGCTCGGACAGCAGCCGAGCGGCCTGCCTGCCGTCCACGTCGTCCGGGTCCTCCGGAACCTCGAAGCGGAAACCGCGGCCCACCGCCTCCCACCGCCGGTACCGGCGGTCGGGACCGGGATCACTGTCGCGCACCAGGCCGAAGCCGGCCAGGTGACGCAGATGCCAGCTGACGCCCGACGGCGAGGCACCGACCTCCTGGGCAAGTTCGGTGGCAGTCGCCGGACCGCCACGGCGTAGCAGGTCAAGGATCGCCAGCCGCACCGGATGAGCCAAGGCCCGCATCGCCTTGGGATCGGTGATCGTGAGATCACCGAGCAGATTGTCGGTAGCCATGACGTGAAAGTATTCTTTCACGATTTCTGAAAGTCAACCCATGCGCTTCCAGGCGCGGTTGCCCCGCGTCTAGGCACCCAAGGAGCCGGACGGACCTACCACGCCGGTGGCCAGACACTCGCCGCTCAAGCTCTCAACACCCTGACTTGACAGGGAAGACCAGGGTGAGGTCGAAGTCCACGCCGACGGCGCGGCTGGCGGGGGAGTTGGGGTCGAGCGGGACGATGGTCAACAGGGCTCCTCAGTGGTCGGGTCGGATGGTGATCGGGATTCGGCGGTCCGCTGGGTCGGGTCGGTGGCAGGTTCGGCGGTGAGCGGCCAGGTCGGTGGGGCCGCCCTGGACGCCGGTCCGGCAGTCGGGGCAGGTGTGGCCACCACTCGGCGCCGGGTGGCAGTTGCGCGGCGGTGAGGGGGTGAGGGGGTGGGCCGGGTGCTGCACGGGTCATGGGAGGTGCTCCGGGACGGGACGGGCCCGGCCGCGCGGGGGCATCCGGGCCCGGGGAGGCGGGGGCGAGGGTTCAGGGCTGGTGGGTGCGCAGGGTGTCGGCGCGGTCCTGGCGGAGCTCGGCGAGGCCCGGGTCCGCGTCGCTGCCGCGGGCGGCGGCTTCCTGGTAGGCGCGGACCAGGGCCCGGCGCTCGTGCGGGTCGGTCGGCGCCTGGCCTGTCTGGACCAGTCGGGCGAGGGTCTTCGAGGTCGGTCAGGTCGACCCGGGCGGTGAGGTCAGCGACCGGTTCGGTGGGCAGCGGGACGAACGAGGGGATGACCTTCCGCGCCGCCAGGGACCGCAGGAGCCGGATGGCGCCCAGGCCGCCGGCCGGGTTGGCGTTCCACTCCCACCCGGTGATGGTCATGTGCGGTTCGGGCAGGTTCTGGGCGATGGCGGTCAGCACGTCGAAGCGCAGCCGCGGATCGCCGCCGGTGAGCTGTTCGACGGCGTCGACGATGTCGTTGGCCAGCTGGCAGCGCTCCGGGCCGTAGCCGTGGGTGGCGATCCGGTCGGCGGCCAGGTTCAGGATGACGGCGATGGCGTCCGGGTCGGCGGTCGGCGGCTCGCTGGTGCTGCGCAGGGCGGCGGCGCAGGTCAGCAGGTGGCGGTCGGTGGGTCGGTCGGGGTCGGCGCCGTGGTCGGTGAGGGCCTGGCGGTACTGGCGGGTGAGTTCGTTCTGCAGTGGGACGCTGCCGCGGGCGGCGAGGCAGGCTTCGGCGTCGGGCCTGGTGTGCAGGCCGCGCTCCAGAATCCCGGCGATGACGTGTGGGTGCATCGTGGCTCCGTTCTGGTCGGGTGAGGTGAGGGCCCGGCCGCTGTGGTGCGGTCGGGCCCGTGGTGGAGCTGGGGGTGAGGTCGGGTCAGGTGGCGGCGTCGTCCTCGTCGGGGCCGGCACCGTCGGCTGCGGCGCAGCCCCAGGAGCAGTAGCGTCCGTACACGCCGGTGCCGTAGTAGGGGGCGCCGTCCAGCGCGCACTCGGACTCTGCGGCGTCCAGGTCGTCGCCCGGCCCGTCGTTCTCGTCGTCCGGTGTGGTGGGGAGGAGCGGGGGCTCCGGGGTGGGCAGCGTGGGTGCCCAGGCGCCGGTGGGGTCGTCGTCCCAGTCATCCGGGGCGGCGGTCGTCTGCTGGGGCTGGTGCTCGGGTCGGCGGGGCCCGGCGAGCAGGTGGCGCAGGGCGGCGATGAGGCTGCGGCGCGGGGAGGCGGGTTCGTTCGTCATCGGTCGGTCCGATCAGTGGGTGTGGCGGGAGCCGGACGGTCCGGGCCGGTCGCGGGAGCGGGTGACGCTGTCGCTGAGGTGGACGACGGCGGCGGTCAGCGCGGTGAGCTGCTCGGCGATGGCGAGGCCGTCTGTGGTGAGGTGGTCGGTGTTCAGCCGGTGGCCGGCGGCCAGCGCGAGCGCCCGCAGGTCCCGCGGCGCGGGCCTGGGCGCGGGGGCGCCCTCGTGCCGGGCCGCGGCCACGTCCCCCAGGTCGGTGAGGAGCCGGGAGATCCGGCGGCCTTCGGCCTCGGCGTGCAGCCAGGTGCGGGCCGCCTCGGCACCGCCGGACTGACCACCTGGGAGAAGGTCGACGAGCGGACCACCTTCGGCCTGTTGTACGGCGGCATGGACTACAACAGCGACGAGCGTATGGACATCACCGGCGAGATGGTCGAGGACCTGCGTTCCCGGGGTCTGCCAGCGCAGACCTGCGACCAGTGCGAGGAGTTCGTCACCGACCGGCATCCGACCTGGCCCGGTGTCTGGGTCGCGATCGGCGAGGAGACCGGCTCGCTGTGCCACAGCGCCGGAGACGACGGCAACTGGGACGACTTGTTCACGATCGCGGTCCACGGTCCTCACCGCGTCGCCCGCGCGCCGAATGGGTGTTAGGCAAGCAAAGGGAGTTCCGCGTGTATGTCGACATCATGGTCTTGGCATGGGGGTCGCAGAGTAGAGGCAGTCCAGCAATGCGCTGATCCGGGCCTGGTCGTGGGGCGCGGCGGTGTAGGTGACGAGTCTCTGGTCGGGGTTGTCGGCGAGGTGGAGGACGAGGTGGTGCAGCGCAAGTTCCCCGAGAGCCGGGTGGCGGAGGCGTTTGGTGCCCGAGCGGGCCGGGGCGACCTTGTGCTGGGGCCACCAGTCCCGCACCTCCGGGCTGGCCGTGTGCAGGCGGCCTATCAGGTCGCCGAAGCCAGGGTCGCCCGGATGGCGTGCGGCCGCTGTGCGCAGTCGTCCGAGTAGTGCGGAGGCTTCCTGCTCCCAGGCGACGAAGATCTCCCGGGCGGTGGGTTCGCAGAACATCCACCAGATCATGTTGCGGTCCTGCGGCGGTCGGGTCGGCCAGTCCGTCCACAGGGCGCGGGCGGCCCGGTTGGCAGCGAGGACGTCCCAGCGCCTGCCGGTGACGTAGGCGGGGCCTGGATCGAGGCGCTCGACCAGCTCGGACACGGCTGCCGGAAGCGTTTCGACGACCGGGTGCGGCTGGGTGGGAGGGACGCCGTGGACGAGTTCGTGGACATGGACCCGCTCGGCGGCGTCCAGCCGTAGCGCCGCCGAGAGCGCGTCGAGCACCTGGCGCGAGGGGCGGATCTCGCGGCCCTGCTCTAGGTAGGCGTAGTAGGTGGCGGAGATGGCCGCGAGCTGGGCCACCTCCTCGCGGCGCAGGCCGCGGGTCCGGCGCCGGACACCGGTGGGCAGGCCGACGTCAGCGGGCTGCAGCCGTTCCCGTCGGGAGCGCAGCAGGTCGCCCAACTCCTTTGCTCGGGTCACGGATTGCGTCATCCTGGCACTCTCATTACTAGGAAGAACATCCTGTGGCTACCACCCTGGCGGCGCCGCTATGTTGGCTTCATGGACACTCGAACTCTCGGGCCGGAAGGCCTCACCGTCTCCGCCGTTGGACTCGGCTGCATGGGCATGTCCCAGGGCTACGGCGCGGCCGATGACACCGAGTCGATCGCCACCCTGCATCGGGCCATCGATCTCGGTGTCACCTTTCTCGACACGGCCATGAGCTACGGCACGGGACACAATGAGCAACTGCTCGGCCGGGCGCTGGCCGGACGGCGCGACCAGGTGGTCCTGGCCACGAAGTTCGGGATCATCCGCAGCCAGGACGGTGTCCGGGTCGACGGCCGTCCCGAGAACGTGCGGGCCTACTGCGACGCATCGCTGGCGCGGCTCGGCACCGACCACATCGACCTCTATTACCAGCACCGCGTTGACCCGCAAGTGCCCATCGAGGAGACCGTCGGAGCGATGGCCGAGCTGGTGGCCGAGGGCAAGGTCCGTCATCTCGGGTTGTCGGAGGCGAGCCCCGAGGATCTCGAGCGGGCCGCGGCCACTCATCCGATCAGCGCGGCACAGTACGAGTGGTCGTTGTGGTGGCGCGACATCGAGGACGATGTGCTGCCCACGGCCCGTCGGCTGGGCATCGGCCTGGTCCCGTACAGCCCGCTCGGCCGCGGCTTCCTGGCCGCCCCGTTCACGGTGGACGGTCTCGGAGCCGGCGACTTCCGCCTCGGCGACCAGCGGTTCCAGGACGAGCACCTCAAGCGCAACCAGGAGCTCGTCGCCGCCGTGCGGGAAACGGCGGCGGAGCGCGGGGTGACTCCGGCGCAGCTGGCCCTGGCCTGGCTGCTGGCCCAGGGCGAGGACGTCGTGCCGATCCCCGGGACCCGCCGCGCCGAACGGCTCGCGGAGAACGCCGAGAGCGCCGCCGTCATGCTCTCGGCCGCCGACCTGGAGCGCCTGGAGGCGGTCGCGCCGCGCGACGCCTGGTCGGGCGACCGCCAGTCCTTCGCCGCCCACCGTACGGTCCGCACCCCAGAGTGACGCGGGGGGGGGGGGGGGGGGGGGGGAGGCGTCTTCTCCGCGAGGGGGGGGCGGGGGCGGGGGACGACAATCACAGATAG
>NZ_JBVHLF010000104.1:0-15340 GCF_055559155.1 Kitasatospora sp. NPDC024654 | reverse complement strand
AACCCCCCCCCCCCCCCCTCCCCCCCCCCCCCCCTCTCCCCCCCCACCCCCCCCCCCCCCCCCTCCCGGAGCCGTCACGCCGTGGCGGCGGCTGCGACCTGGCGCGGCCGGGCGAGGACGACGAAGCCCAGCGCGAGGACTGCGCCTGCGGCGAGGACGATCCCTGACACGTGCAGCGTGGCGATCGTCCCGAGCACGGCCACGCCCAGCGCCGAGCCGGCCTGACGGCAGGCGTTGAGCGCGCCCTGCCCCGTCGCGGCGTACTGCGCGGGGGCGGCGCCGGCCATGTCGGCGGTGGCTGCCGGAATGGCCAGGGTACTGCCGAAGCCAAGCACCACCTGAGCGGCGATAATCAGGGCCAGCGGCGTCTTCGGACCGGAGAACACCAGCAGGATCCCGGACAGCGCGTCGACGGTGAGGCCGAGCAGCAACACCGGACGGGCGCCGATCCGGGCGACGATCCGCCCGGTGATGAACGGCATGAAGCACATCGGCAGCGTCATCGGTAGGAAGGCCAGGCCCGTCCGCAGCGGTGACAGGCCGCGCGTGTGCACCATCCACTGGGTGAGGGCGAAGAGGACGCCGTAGAAAACGAAGGACGCCATGCCGCCGGCCACCAGGTCGGCCTTGACCCGCATCTTTCCGACCAGCACGGGGGGCAAGATCGGTGCCTCTGCCCGACGCTCAGCGATCGCCAGCAGAACGAAAGCGATCAGCGCCCCGCCCAGGGCCAGCAGTGGGGGGGGGGGGCCCCCCCCCCCCGCGCCCCCCTCGACCAGTCCGAAAGTGAGCGCACTGAGGCCGACGATGGAGAGCAGCAGGCCGGCCCGATCCACCTTCTTAGGCTGCCCCTGCGGGCGGTGCCCGCTCAGTCCCCGCGCCATCAGCAGCGTGAGGAAGGCGATCGGCGGGTTGACCAGGAAAACCAGGCGCCAGCCGCCGAGTTCGACCAGGGCACCGCCCAGCACCGGACCCAAGATCAGGCCGATGCTGCTGATGGCGGCCCAGGCACCGATGGCCCGGGACCGCCGGGACGGGTCCGGGTACAGCGCGGCCAACAGGCCCAGCGACGCGGGTACGAGGCCAGCCGCGGCGACACCGAGCAGGGCCCGTCCGGCGATCAGCGTGCCGATATTCGGGACGACGGCGCAGAGCAGGGAGATCAGGCCGAAGGCGGCGAGTGCGGAGCGGTAGATCCGGCGCGGCCCCCAGCGGTCCGCAGCGGAACCCGCTGCCAGCAGCAGTCCAGCGAAAACGACGGTGTAAGCGTCGACCGCCCAGGGGAGGGCCGCGGTCGGGGCGTGCAGATCGTGCTGGGCGTCCGGCAGGGCGACATTGAGGATCGAGGTATCAAGAAGCACCAGAAAATTGCCGACCACAATGCCTGGGAAGCGGCTGTCGAAGCGTCGGCGCGTCGACTCGCCCACCGCTGGTGTCGTGTCACTGGTCAGAGTCATGACGCCAGGTTCCCGAAGGCGACAGGGTGCCACCAGAGCGCCCTTTCGATGGCACCATCGGACTCTTCGATGGCACGATGGGGGATATGGATCCTCGATACCTTCGCGCCTTCGTGACCGTTGCCGAGCTGGGTGGGATCTCTGCGGCTGCGGACCGGCTCGGCTATGCCCAGTCCACCCTGAGCGTCCAACTACGGCGCCTCGAAAGCGAGCTGGGCGTCACCGTGTTCAGTCGCAGCAACGCGGGGGCGGAGCTCACGGAGGCGGGGTACCGGCTGCTGCCGTACGCACGGCAGGCACTGGACCTCGACGAGGAGATGCGCCGGGTGGTGCGCCGCAGCAGGCCGCGGCTGCGGATCGGCGCGCTGGAGACGCTGGCCAGCGACTGGCTGCCGGATGTCCTCGCCGCCCTGGACCAGGGCGCGGCCGGCCCTGGTACGGCGGCCGACGTGAGCCTGGTGGTCGCCAGCCGAAAGCAGCTTGAGAAGGAACTGTCCGCAGAACGGCTGGATCTTGCTTTCCTGTTCGACAACGGCGTCGCCACGATCGGTCCGCACGCGGTCGTGGGTCATGACCGCACGGTCCTGGTCGCCGGTCCCGGGCACCCGCTCGCCAAGGCCGCCTCAATCTCTCAGGAGACCCTACTGGAGGCCGAGTTCCTGATCGCGGAACCCGGCTGCACCTCGCAGATGTTGGTCGACCGCTTCGGTCGCGACCTCACCGGCCGGACACGGATCGCCATGGTCACCGGATCGCTGGCGGCGCTGCGCCGACTGGCCGGCCACGGCCGGGGGGTCGCGCTGCTGCCGCATCTGTCCGTGGTCCGCGATCTCCAGGACGGCGACCTGGTCGAACTGGACGTCCGCGACGGGCTGGCGCCGGTGAGCATCGAGGCGCGCTGGCGCACCGGTCTCGGTCCTGCCGAGGGGCCGCTCCAGGCGGTGCTGAAACTGGCGCGTCGCCACCGCCCGTTGTCCGACCCGCTGGCCGAAACCGCCTGAGCAGGCACTCCGGCGTGGCCCGCCATCCCATCGAACTCACCAAGGCCGGTGTGCTGCACCAGGCACGGGCCAGGCTGATCCTCGACTCCATCGAGGCTCAGGGAAGTCCGGCAGGCTGGTTAGCGCCGCACGCGTCCAGGCACGCGCAGGGGGCCGTGACCTCGTCGAGCAGGTCACGGCCCCCTCAGCGTCAACGCCGGGTCTTCGGTTCTCGCAGGTCAGTTGGTCTGCCCGACGGGTCGCAACTGGATGTGGTTGATGTCCATGCCCTCGGGCTGGTTGAGCGCGAAGACGATGGTGTCGGCGACGTTCTCGGCGGACAGCGCGGGCCCTGGGGGAGTACCGCCGCGGTGGTCCCAGAACGGGGTGTCGACCTTGCCGGGCACGACCACGGTCACACCGATACCGTCGTCGGTAACGGCCATGCGCGTGTTCTCCGCCAGGGCGTGCGCGGCCCACTTGGTGACGGAGTAGAAGTTGCCCGGCGTGTGCTTCACCCCGGCCACAGAGCCGAGGATCACGATCCGTCCGCGCGTGTCCTTGAGGTACGGCAGGCTGGCGCGCACCACCAGGGCGGGGCCGAGCACATTAGTCAGCACCATGGCCCGCATCGCCTCGGGAGTATGGTCGGCCAGTGTGCCGGGCAGGGAGAAGCCCGCGTTGATGACGACGTTGTCGAGGCGTCCCCAGGCCTGGGCGGTCGACTTGACTGCGGCCTGGACGTCGGTTGGGTTGGAGGTGTCTCCGGGCAGGGTCATCAGATCGGGTCCGGCGCCTTGCTCCGCTGCGAACGCGACCAGTTTGTCCGGGTCCCGACCGGTGATGGCCACCATGTGGCCCTGCTTCAGCAATCTGCATGCGGTGGCGGCGCCGATGCCTGTACTGCCGCCGGTGATCAGGGTGACTGTGGTCATGGTGCGCTCCCTAAGAATGTGAGGCGGTCCGGGAGGACCGGGTGTGGCTGATGGTGTGTTGCCGTTTATGGCTCGAGGAGAATGGCCGCCCGGTTCTTCGGGACGCTCCGACCACTGATTGAGAACTGCGGTCATCGCTGGTTAGGGACCTGTCGGCGGAGTGTTCTACGGACCATGAAGTGCTGGTTACGGTGGAACGGAGCGACGGGCTTGAGCGTGTTTCACGAGCGGATATGGGTCGGCATCGACGCCGGCAAGGGGCACCACTGGGCGGTTGCGGTCGACACCGACAGCGAGATCCTGTTCTCGACGAAGGTGATCAACGACGAGTCGCAGATCCGCCAGCTCATCGAGACCGCCCGGGAGAAGGCCGACCAGATCCGGTGGGCAGTGGACATCTCCGGCCGCGCCTCGACCCTGCTCCTGGCCCTGCTGATCGCCGACGGCCAGCACGTCGTCTACGTGCCCGGCCGTACTGTCAACCGCATGTCCGGCGCCTACCAGGGCGAGGGCAAGACCGACGCCAAGGACGCGCGCGTCATCGCCGACCAGGCCCGCATGCGCCCCAAGGGCTTCACCCGGCTGAACACCCCGACCGAACTGGGTCAGCACGCTCCAACTGCTGACCAACTACCGGGCAGACCTGATTGCCGACCGGGTGCGGCTGATCCACCGGCTGCGCGACCTGCTGGTCGGCGTCCACCCGGCCTTGGAGCGGGCCTTCGACTACTCTGCGGCCAAGGGCCCGGTCGTGGTGCTGACCGAGTACCAGACCCCGGCCGCCCTGCGGCGGATCGGTGTCAATCGGCTCACCACCTGGCTGGAGCGACGCAAGGTCTGCGGCGCTGACGCCGTCGCCGCGAAGGCGGTGGAGGCCGCCCAGTCGCAGACGGCCGAACTGCCCGGCGAGAAGCGGGCCGCGAAGCTGGTCTGCGACCTCGCCCACCAACTCCTGGCCCTGGACGAGCGGATCAAGGACAACGACCGCGAGATCCGCGAGACCTTCCGCACCGACGAGCGCGCCGAAATCATCGAGTCGATGCCCGGCATGGGCCCCATTCTCTGCGCCGAGTTCGTCGCCACCGTCGGCGACCTGTCCGGCTACCTGGACGCGGGCCGTCTGGCCTCCCACGCCGGCCTGGCCCCGGTCGCCAGGGACTCCGGCCGCCGGACCGGCAACTACCACCGGCCCAAGCGGTACAACCGGCGCCTGCGCTGGCTGTTCTACATGTCGGCCCAGACCGCGATGATGCGGCCCGGCCCCTCGCGGGACTACTACCTCAAGAAGCGAGGCGAAGGGCTGTTGCACACCCAGGCCCTGCTCTCCCTCGCCCGCCGACGGGGCGACGTGCTCTGGGCGATGCTACGTGACAAGAGGCTCTTCACCCCCGCTCCGCCGGTCACGCAGACGGCTTGACACGATCATTGAGATTCTCCTCGTGAAGGACGGAGGCGCCTCGTCCTGGGCCTCGGCCGAGACCAGCTCCCGGGCTAGGGCCGTCCGCTGCGCTCGGACGGTTCCGATCGGACCGGCCCTAGCGCCCCGCCAACCCCGGGTAGCGGCCGGTGCTGACCCACTCCGCGATGGCCGGCTTGTCGGCGATGTCCACGTACTCGATGCGGACCCCCATGAGATCCGGGGCGGTGATCAGGGCGAACGGCGTCTCCCCCGCAGCGGGCCGAAAGTAGGCGTCGACGCCCACGCCGGCCTCCGCCAACTGCTCGACCCGCGCGGCCATGTCGGTCTCCCATAGCCCGTAGTACAGGATCTTGCCGGCGTGCTCGACCGAGGTGATGCCGTCGCCGTCGGCCTGGATCAGTTCGTACTGTGGCTCGGCCGTGCGGGAGAACACGGCCGTCATCTTCCCCGGACCACCCTTCCCGCCCTGCTCCAGGTAGGGGATCTCGAAGGTGGCAGGCTCTGTGAACTCGATGTCGAACCAGGCGGAGTACTGCTCGACGGCCCTGGCGAGGTCGGGAACGACCACGCCCAGGTGGAAGCAGGACTCCGGCAGCAGCGGCTTGTCCCCGACAGGTCGGAACAACTCCAGGATCGGCGGCTCGGTCAGGCACTCCAGCAGCTCGGGGATGAACGCGGCCAGGTAGGGGGTGTGCTTGTGCGCCTCCAGGGCAGCCTCGTCCGCGTACTCCTCGATGACCAAGCGCTCGCCGGGGCGGTCCTCGGAGATGACGTAGTCGAAGCGCAGGCATCCCGGTTCGTTGGCGCGGATGTTGCGCTTCAAGGTGGCCATCAGCTCGTCAAGGCGGCTCTCGGCGCCGGGCTTGAGGATCTGCCGGGCGGTTGCGGTGATCGTCACGGTCGTTTTCCTTCCGGTGGTTGGTCACTCAGAGGGTGTTGCGGAAGCGCGGCCCGTAGAACACCGGCTCGGACAAGTCGGTGTAGCGCTCCAGGGCGCGGAACTCCTCGGGGTACAGCTCGGCCAGCTGGTCGACCGCGGCCTGGGGGATCCGGTTGCGCATGATGTTGAAGCAGGACCGCACACGCATCTGGTCCATCTGTGTGACGGCGGCGCCCAGTGACGGCCACCAGGTCTCCACCGGCCCGTTCCAGGAGGTGTCCAGCGCCACCAGCATCTGGGTGTAGGCATCGTCGAAGCCGTCGAGTTCCTTGCGAACCTCCGACTCGCTCGGGTCCAGCGCGAGCAAGGCCTCGTAGCCGTCGGCCGGCACGGCGAGCGTGTTGATGACCACCGGCCAGGCGATGTCTTCACCGGTGAAGAAGTCCTGTGCGGTCTCCGGGGACATGGCGATGTCGTCCCGGGGGAGGTAACGGCGGCCGTAGCGCAGCTCGGCGAAGCGGGCGTAGTGGGAGCCCTCCTTCTGGAAGTCCTCCGAGACGGTTTCCACGGTGCCCTCGCTCTGGCCCTCACCCTGCTCGGTGATGACGTCCAGGGCCTGGAGGAAGGTGCCCACCGGGTCCGGATCGTCCTTCTCGAAGGTGGGGTAGCCGAGGTTGCCGCCGACCTGGTTGGCGGGCCCGCCACGGCGGACCGCCCGTTCCACGGCGTCGGCGTTGCGCGTGATGGCCGCCCGGATGGCGTTGTAGAAGGCGCCGATGGTCGGGTAGGCGGAGCTGCGCTGGCGCATGTTGAGCATGAACTCCGGAGCCTCCAGGCGCATGAAGGCCTCCAGGCTGGTGTTCGAGAGTTTGGCCAGTCGCGGCCGCAGGTCGGGGGCCGTCCCCCCGGGAAGCCCACCGGTTCCCGGGTAGGACGGGTTCAGCCCCTTGATGGCGGGACTTCCGCCGAGGGCTGCGACCATGTTCGCGGCGATGGCCATGTGCACCATCTCCTCCATCAGCACGCTGCGGATGGTGTTGTACGACGGGTAGTTCTGGACCTCCAGCGAGTACATGGCCGCGCAGTACAGCGGCATGGTGGAGTGCTCCAGTGCGATCGCCGTCTGCAGGGCTCCGCGGATCCAGCTGAGGTCCCGCAGTTCAACGGGTGTGGGCATGTGACGGCTCCAGGTCTCGTTGCTGCTCAGGCTTCGGCGTTCTCGTCGATCGGTGGGTAGAGCATCGGCTGGAAGAAGTCCTGGAAGGACTCCTCGAGCGAGGGGTGTTGGTAGAACTCCGGCCCGGTCTCCTCGAAGATCACGTCCCCGATGCCGCCGATGGTGTCGAACATCATCGAGACGATGGTTCCGATCTCGCGGCCGAAGTAGTGCGAAACCAGGGCGACAGCACCGCCGTTAACGCCGTAGGAGCCGGTGAAGGTCCAGATGCGGGAGGCAGTGTTGGCGATCCACATGCGGCGGGCCTGTGGGACGTTGAAACCCTCGCTGCGCAGCCCCCGGGCCACGGCGGCAACACAGGTCAGCGGCTCGTCGTTGACGATGCCGGAGCGGGCGATGACCCCGACGCCGGAGCAGTTGGCAGCAATGATCTTCCCCGCCTCGTGGTGCCGGCGGATGAGCTTGTGCACCCGGTCGTTGGTCAGCAGGGCGCCGGACCCGACGCCGCCCGGGATGTAGAGGATGTCGAACAGATCGTTGTCGTTGAGGACGGAGTCCGGGACGACGTTCGTCCCCATCTGCATCTTGACGATGCCGGCCTCCAATGAGACTAGGCGGACGTCCAGTTCGCGATTGGCCGACTCCCGCTGCCAGGGGTCGATCTGCCCACTGGTGACCATCGCCGCGCCCTTGAAGATCTCCAGGGGAGTGATGGTGTCCTGCTCGGAGCAGGCTTCGTAGCCCAGCACGCCGATCGAGTTGATCTGCGTGGGTGCACTGGCCGGCCTCTCCGGCTGACGACGGCTGCGGGTGGACATAGGTGTGGTCACGCGTGCTCTCCCCTTCGAGTCGGTGGCGGAAACCCGGCGAGCGCTGTTCCGAAGGAAAGCCGGAGCCTCCGAGAGGGAACCCTGCCGCACGCACTGAACGGCTTCAAATAAGCGTTTGAGTGTGCGGGCATTACCTCTGCCGGGCCCCCGGTATCGGTTATCGGGGCTTGCAAGGGTCGCTATTTGGCCGGCGGTCGTCGGGCCGTCTAACGTCCAGTACCGGACCGGGGGGTTCACAGACCAACTGACAGGCAGGGGGATGAGTGTATGTCAGAGATGATGCGTGAGGGTCGGGCGGTTGGCCTGATGACGCGGATCGACCCTGGGCCGCGTGACTTTTCCGCGCTCAACGAGGCGGTCCGGAAAGGATCCCGCATCGCGAACGAGCACCTGGACACGGACGATCACCTAAACGAGGTAATTCCCAAGCCGTGGGGCTTCGAATACCGCATTTTCGTGGACGATTTCATCGACGTCTGGAATTTGCGGATCAACCCGGGTGAGTCTACGTCGATGCACGTCCACCCGCGCAAGCTGACCTATCTGCTCTGCCTGGCGGGACAAGGGTTAACTGACACCCTGACTGGCCAGATCCCGGTCTCTCCGGGCGCCATCCTGCGGATCGGCGGGGGCGCGTTCCACTCCTCCAGGAGTGTCGGAGCCAGCCCGCTGTGGTTGGTCGAGGTCGAGGCACCGCGGAACAAGTTCGACCTGATCCGGCTGCGCGACAACTACGACCGTCAGGGCACCGCCTACGAGCAGGAGTTCACCGAGGCGCCGGAACTGCCGGCCAAGCCGGTGTCGTACCTGCCTCAGGCCAGGCTCCGCGACCGCAGCCCCGGCTCTGAGTTCGAGTTTTCGATCCGGGCCGGCATGGACATCTTCTACCGCCGCCAGCAGCAGGACCTGTTCCACATTCCGCTCGGGCTCACCGGCGTCGTCACCGGCGAGGTCGACATCCTTGCCCCGGCGCAGAGCGACAGCCGCCGTCCCACGCTGGACCAGTACTACCTCTCGATCGCCCACTCCTCCTGACCCAACCCCAGAGAGAAGGACGTTGATCATGCCCAGTGCCGTCATCATCACCGGCCCCGGCTTCCAGGACCACGACGTGGTGTACACCTACTACCGGCTCATCGAGGAGGGCTGGAACGTCGACGTGGCGACCAGGAACGGCGCCGACGTCACCGGCAAGTACGGCATTCCGCTGCCAATGGACAAGACCGCCAAGCCCCTGGTCTCCTTCGACCAGCTCGACGCCGACCTCTACGACGCGGTGATCCTCACCGGTGGTCACGAGGCTCCCGACCGGGTCCGCCAGGACGCCCTGGTCCTGGACTTCCTGCGGACCATGGACGCGCGGGAGAAGGTGATCGCGGGCCTGTGCCACGGCCCCTGGATCATGGTGTCGGCCGGTGTACTCAAGGGACGCACGGCGTGCGCCTACATCGGGCTGCGCGACGACGTGATCAACGCCGGCGCGAACGTCGTGGACTCCGACGTGATCGTGGACGGCCACATCATCACCTGCTCCTACTACGCCTACGTGGGCAAGTTCATGCGGCTGGTCTTCGAGACCGTCGCCAAGAACCAGGTGGCGGCGGCCTGAGCAACGGGCCCCCACCACCTCGCGCGGGGGCGGGCACCCCAACCCCGATCCGGCGCCCGCCCCCGTGCACCTCCTAGGAGACACCGTGCTGATACTCGACTTCGACGGCGTCATCGCGGACGCCTTCATGGAGTGTGCCGTAGTCACCTACTACGCCGACCACGACCCCGCCTCCGTCGCGAGCAAGCCGATCGCCGAGCTGGCGGCCGGGCTGCCGACCGGCTTCATATCCCGATTCCGCATAGTGCGCAGCTACGCCCGCGTCATCGGCGACTTCATGGCGGCCCGCGAACCGGCGGCAAACACGATCCGCGGCGTCGCGGACTACGAGTTGCTGCTTTCCCGTACGCCGCCGGTGAAGCTGGCCGGCCTGGTGGCCGGCGCCACCGCCGTCCGGGCCGCCCTGCGGGAGCAGCAGCGGGACGAATGGCTGGGCATGCACACCCTGTACCCCGGCATCGCCTCCTTGCTTCGCCGCCACCAGGGGCGTGGCACTTCGATCGTGACGGCCAAGGACGCCGAGAGCGTGTGGGAGATCCTCGCCCACTATGAGTTGGAGACCACTGTCGTGCAGGTCATCGGCGAGTGCTCCGACAAGCGCACGGCGGTACGGGACATTGCCGCCACCGACGGCCTTCCCGTTGCCGCCGTGACCTTCATCGACGACCACATCACGAACACCCTCGCGGTCCGCGACACCGGTGCCACTAGCCTGTGGGCCTGGTGGGGCTACCACACCTCGGACCACGTCGAGCAGGCGATCGCCCGTCGGCAGCGGCGCATCTACCTGCCCGAACTCGCCACGCTCATCGCCTAATTCCCGCCATATCCTGCAGAAAGGGATTTCCCGTGCCGAAGGTACTGTTCGCCCTCACCTCGCACGGCCGGCTCGGCGACACCGGTCGCGCCACCGGCTTCTATGTGCCCGAGGTCGCCCATCCCGCTCAGGTCTTCCGGGCTGCGGGCTGGGACATCTCCTTCGTGTCCGTCGCAGGGGGAAGGCCGCCGCGTGACGGCGTCAAGCCCGGCGACGCCGTCACGCAGGCGTTCCTGGCCGCCAACGAAGAGGCTCTCACCGCCACCCCGACCGCTGACGCGCTCAGCGCTCAGGACTACGACGCCGTCTACTTCGCTGGCGGCCACGGCACGATGTGGGACTTCCCGGACGCGACCGCGCTGCTGCGTCTGGCGGCGGATGTCTACGAGGGCGGCGGTGTCGTCGGTGCGGTCTGCCACGGCCCGGCCGGCCTGGTCAACCTCACGCTGATGGACGGCTCGTACCTGGTGGACGGCAAGCAGGTCTCCGCCTTCACCAACGAGGAGGAGTCGGCCGTCGGCCTGACCGACGTGGTGCCCTTCGCCCTGGAGTCGACCCTGGTCGACCGGGGCGCGAAGTTCACCAAGACCGAGAACTTCGCCGAGCACGCCGTGGCCGACAGCAGGCTCGTCACCGGGCAGAACCCGGCATCCGCAGCCAAGGTGGCCGAGCTGATCATCGAGCAGTTCGGCGCCTGACCGGACCACCGGCAGTCGGGGTCCCGCGTTCCGTCGTGACGGCCGGAATGCCGGGACCCCGGCTGCCGGTGCCCTGAGCACATCCCTTTGCGTTTCACTCGGCCTGCGGCGCTGCTGAGGCTATCGGCGGCGCCGCTTCGGCATTCCCGCAGGAGCGCCGGCGGTGGATCGATCAGGGGCCGACCCTGGGAGCTGCCGAAAAATTATTCCTCGACCTTGCCGGGCTTCGCTCTGTTCGTGGTGTGGCCGGCGGTCGTGGCGAAGTTGGTCGGCCGTGGTGACGGTGATGACGCCGACGGGGGTGGTGACGGTGATGACGCCGACGGGGGTGGTGTGGTCGAGGGCGTCGAGGACGCGAGCGGCCTCGCGCACGGCGTCGCCGGCCAGGGCTTGCGAGGTGCCCCGGAGGGCGGCGAGGGGCTGCTGGGGATCCTCCAGCGCCTCTTGAGGACGGCGAACAGGAGGCGGTCGGAGACGGAGAGGCAGCGGCTGCCCAGTCCCGGGCCGGTCTTCTTGGCAGGGAGCATGATGGGCGGGTGCTCGTCCAGGTGGCACTGGTAGCGTTCTTGGAGGTCCTGCCAGGCGGGTCGCTCCATGCCGGTCAGACTGGGTGGTGCAGCCAGGTCGGGGCCTTGTCTCCGGCGGAGAAATGGCCGAACTCGGCTGGTACCGGCGGTGGTTCGGGAGCGAGCGGCTCGGGTCGAAGGGTGTAATTCCAGGTGCCGTGCCAGGCGTGGGCGTCCAGGGGAGCCGGGCCATGACGTGGTCTGGGACGCTGACGCCGGTGGAGTAGCTGCCAGGGTCGAGTTTGGCGCGGACAGTCAGCCCAGTGCGGGTCGTGGTTGCCCCGATGCAGCCGACGACGCCTTCATGGCTGATCAGCGGCCTGCCGCGCCAGTTCATGCTGATCCAGGAGAGCAGCTGGTGCTCAATCTTGTTCCACTGTGATGCACCCGGCCATCGATGCCGTGGTCGTCAGGTCGCCTGCCGTCGTGAACTCGCAGGCCTTGTCATTGATTTAGCGGAACTGGGCGTCCCGGTTTCCCCGCTGGCGCTCGTTTTCCGCCATTTGCGGAGTCTTGATTGAGTGAATTTTAAATTGCCATGCACATGATTAATGGCTCTGGGGCTGTGAGCTGTGGCTATCTCCCATGCCGATGTGTTGCCGAATCGGACCCTACCTCATGGAGTGGCTCGGCCAGCAGTTCATCCCGCCATCGGGATCCCCGATAAAGTTGATACATAAGCTGGGAAGTGCTTCCATGGGATCCTCGCCCCAGGCGCCCGAACGGCTCTTCTGATCACAATGGGGGCAAGTCCGGCGACAACGGAAGCGGGAAGAAAAGGCCGTCCGCCGGGCGCCATCCAAGGCGAGAAGCGCGTGTCCGTTATCCGGACATCCTAGAATGCATTGTTGGTCCACACGGGGGTTGGCACACATGCAGTTGGGTTGGCTTCAAACGTTTATGGCCGTTTACCACACCGGCTCCTTCACCAAGGCGGCCCGGAAGCTGGGCATCACCCAGCCGGCCGTCACCCAGCAGATCCGAGGACTCGAGACCAAGTTCGGCAAGCCGCTGTTCGACCGCACGCCGCAGGGCGCCCTCCCCACTACCGAGGGCAAAGCATTGGCCTATGAGGTGCAGGCGCCCATCGCCAACCTCAACGCCGCCATCTGTCGGCACTTCGAAACGAGCCCGAGCAACAGGCCGATACGTCTCGGCGGCCCGGCGGAACTGGTGACAGCCCGGCTAATGGCCTCCATCAGCAAGCTCATCGCCACCGGGTTGGACATTCGCATCACCTTCAGGGAGGCCCACGACCTCCTGGAAGATCTGAGCACCGGCCACCTGGACGTCGTCGTCTCTGCCGTGCAGCCGCGCATGCGCGGACTGGACTCAGTAGCACTCCTCGACGAGGAGCTGGCCCTGTTGGCCTCACCCCAGATCGCTGACGGAATTCCCCAGGGGGCCCTGTCGGTCGACGGCCCCAGGGCCCTGGAGAAGTTGCCCTTCATCGCCTACTCCGAGACGCTGCCGATCATCGACCACTACTGGCGCACCGTCTTCGACGCGCCGCCGCCGAACGCCCCCGCCGCGGTCGTCCCCGACCTGCGCGCCGTAGTCGCCGCCGTGTCGTCATCAGCGGGGGTCTCCGTTCTGCCCACCTACCTCTGCGCCGACGAGTTGGCGGCAGGCTTGCTGGTGCCGCTGTGGGAGCCGGAGCTGCCTCCGCTCAACACCTTCTACCTCGCCACGCGCCATGGGGCCCTGGCCGACCCCCGCCTCGCCCGCCTCCACAGTCATCTCGTGACGGAGGCCCGTGACTGGACGTGAACGCGTGGTGGGCACCCGAGCCCGCCGTCGGCTCAGCGGGAGGCGGCCGATACCTCCCAGCGCGCTCACCTGCGGCGGCTCGCGCTCGTCCGCATGCGGAACCTGACGCGGCGTAGGGCGTGTGGCCCCGACCTGGCTGTACCAGGGGCCGGGCCACACACCGTAGTGTTGTCGAGAAGCACCCAGTGGACGGCATCTGGGTGTTCTCCCGCCCATGGTTATGGATGAGGCGTGGGGTGGCTTCACGCTCGAGAGTCGAGCCCGGTGACAAGTGGCTCGGCCAGGGCGAACTCGTCGTGGCGGAACTCCGCGCCGGTGGTCTTGGCGAGCGTCTGTGGAGTGGTCGGCTGTTCGTCCGCTCCTGGGGAGGGGGCAGGTGATCCGGCGAGCTGACTGCCCATGCCGCTGCCGCCACCCGGCTAGGGCACCGTCGTCAAGCTCCAGAGGATAGTAGGCCAGCCTTACCCCGCAGGTCACGGAAGTCCGGCTGCCGCCGGACCCGGGCCTTGACGGCCCTTTCCGTGCCCATGAATACCGGGGCTGGTGCATACGGGGCGTTGATGGACCCGTTGGTCCCCTGCAACTGTTGATACCGGTGGCCCTTCAACACAGGTGCCGGTGCCTGGCGCTGAGGCGGATCCGGAGCAATCGCGATTGAGCGACCCGTAGCTGGCCAACGGTATAGGCGGACACCGCCTCTGGGAAGGGTTGGCAGGAGGAACGTGGTACCAGAATCGATCACTGCTGGGGCCCTCAGGTCGGGCCAAACCCGGTGGTGCGAGGCGGAAAACACCAGGGTGCCCTTTTTATATAAGAGCTGCTGTCTGGCGCATGCCCTCTGACCTGGGAACTTGGAAATTCAAAGGTTGCTCGGCGCCGACACTTGCCCCTGCCGGACGCCACGCTGGGCCGACATTAGAGCAGGTTCCTTCGCAAAGTTGCGAAACATTTGATGGCCGCCCCCGATTCCTTCGCATCATTGCGAAGAAAAAACTTCGCTGGATCTGGACGTCCAACCGCGACACGTCCTTCGCAACAACGTGCAGAATCCTTCGCAGCACTGCGAAGCACGTGTAGGCTGCGGCCACCACTAGCAAAGGATCACGGTCGTGGCCGAGGCACAGCGCAGCCCCAGCAACAGGCGAACCACCCAGCGCGGCCAGCGGCCGGCACTGGAACCCGCGGGGACACAGCACCACCGCGATCTCGCCGCCGAGATCATCCGCGGCTACGCAGGCGACCTGCCCAGCGGCGTGTACGAGGCCCGCACCCGCTTCTACCGCCGCGCCCCGCACGAAGTCCTCGGATCCGACGGCTACGCCCTGCTCAGCCGCTACTTCGCCCGCTACGTCCTACCGCAGGCCCTCATGTCCGGCGAGATGACGAAGCTTCAGTGCGCGGTGCTGTCCAACATCGTCGGTCGGGCCGAGCGCGGTGTCGCCCACGCCATCCAGCGCGAGATCGCCGACGAGATCGGAAGCAACCGCAGCAGCGTCAGCCCCGCCCTCAAGCACCTCGCCGCACGCAACTACATCCGATCCGTCGGCCGAGGGGTATGGCAGCTGAACCCCCTCATCGCGTACAAAGGCAACGGGGACGAGCAGCAGGCCTTCCTGCAAGAGCTCCGCGCCCTCGCCCTGGAGAACGGCTTCCCCGACATTGTGGGACCAGCCACCGTTCGGAACGCTGACAAGGAGCCGACCGCATGCTGATGGTCACCCACTTGTTCGGGATGCTGCGGCGCCTGGAACTCACACCTACCGCCACGAACATCCTGTCGGTCATGATCGACAAGCAGAACCCGGGCGGTGCCGTCCCCCTCACCCAGCAGGACATCGCTGAGGAACTCCAGATCCTGCCGTCCGTCGTCAGCCGAAGCATGACGCTGCTCGTCAAGCGCGGTTTGGTCCTGCGCAAGGGCTACCGCTACCGTCTCCACCCCACAATCGCCGGATACAACACCGAACTGGAGATGCAGGCCGCCATGGCCCGGGCCGCCCGCGAAGGCGTCCCACCCATCCTCATCCCCGAGTATCAGGCCGCACCGCCCAAGGCTGGCCGGTCGCGTCTGCGCGCGGTCGGCTGACCAGCAGCAGCGATTGGGGCCTAGCCTCGGGCTTTCACGGCGACTGCTGTCCGATGGGTGATCAGAAAAGAGAAAAGTGCTCCTGACCTGCAACGATGGGACTTGTCTAGGGTCC
>NZ_JBVHLF010000103.1:0-21426 GCF_055559155.1 Kitasatospora sp. NPDC024654 | reverse complement strand
CCCCCCCCCCCCCCCCCCCCCCCCCCCCCCCCCCCCCCCCCCCCCCCCCCCCCCCCCCCCCCCCCCCCCCCCCCCCCCCCCCCCCCCCCCCGGGGTGGAGCGGGCCGGCTAGGCGTCGATCCGGGAACGGTCCAGGGTGGCCGCGGAGTCGACGATGAACTCCTTGCGCGGCGCCACCTTGTCGCCCATCAGCAGGTCGAGCACCTGCTCCGCGGCCTCCAGGTCGCCCAGGTTGATCCGGCGCAGGATCCGGTGACGCGGGTCCATGGTGGTCTCGGCCAGCTGGTCGGCGTCCATCTCACCGAGGCCCTTGTAGCGCTGCACCGGCTCCTTCCAGCGCAGGCCCTTGCCCTGGAACTCCAGCAGGCTGCGGCGCAGTTCGGCGTCGGAGTAGGTGTAGTGGTACTTCTCCTGGCCGCGCTTGGGGTTGGTCAGCTCGATCCGGTGCAGCGGCGGGACGGCCGCGAACACCCGGCCCTGCTCGACCATCGGGCGCATGTAGCGCTGGAACAGCGTCAGCAGCAGGCAGCGGATGTGCGAACCGTCGACGTCGGCGTCGGCCATGAAGATGACCCGGCCGTAGCGGGCCTGGTCGATGTCGAAGGTCCGGCCCGACCCGGCTCCTATCACCTGGATGATCGCCGCGCACTCGGCGTTCTTCAACATGTCCGAGACCGAGGCCTTCTGGACGTTGAGGATCTTGCCGCGGATCGGCAGCAGGGCCTGGAACTCGGAGTTGCGGGCCAGCTTGGCGGTGCCCAGCGCGGAGTCGCCCTCCACGATGAAGAGTTCGCTGCGCTCGATGTCGTCGCTGCGGCAGTCGGCCAGCTTGGCGGGCAGCGAGGAGGTCTCCAGCGCGGTCTTCCGGCGCTGCGCCTCCTTGTGCTGGCGGGCCGCGACCCGGGTGCGCGCGGCCGCGACCACCTTCTCCAGCACGGCCCGGGCCTGCAGCTTCTCGTCCTTCTTGGCGGAGGAGAGGAAGGCCTTGAGCTCCCGGGCGACCACCGCGGCGACGATCCGGTTGGCCGCCGAGGTGCCCAGCACCTCCTTGGTCTGGCCCTCGAACTGCGGCTCGGCCAGCCGGACGGTGACCACCGCGGTGAGGCCCTCGGTGGCGTCGTCCTTGGTGATGTCGTCCTCGGCGACCCGCAGCAGCTTGGTCGCCCGCAGCGCCTCGTTGACGGTCTTGGCCAGCGAACGCTCGAAGCCGGTGACGTGGGTGCCGCCCTTGGGGGTGGCGATGATGTTGACGAAGGAGCGCAGCGTGGTGTCGTAGCCGGCGCCCCAGCGCAGCGCGATGTCCACGCCGAGTTCGCGGGTGACCTCGGTCGGGGTCATGTGGCCGAGCTCGTCCAGGACCGGGACGGTCTCCTTGAAGGTGCCCTCGCCGCGCAGCCGCAGCACGTCGCAGATCGGCTTGTCCGGTGCCAGGAACTCGCAGAACTCGCCGATCCCGCCGTCGAAGCGGAAGGTGGTCTCCTCGATCCGCTCGCTCTCCGTCAGGCGCTCGTCACGCACCACGATGGTCAGGCCGGGGACCAGGAAGGCGGTCTGCCGGGCGCGGTTGTGCAGGTTCTCCAGGGAGAGCTTGGCCTCCTTGAGGAAGATCTGCCGGTCGGCCCAGTAGCGGATCCGGGTGCCGGTCCGGCCCTTGGTGACCCGGCGGACCTTGCTGAGCCCGCTGCCGGGCTCGAACGGCGCGTCCGGGCTGAGCTCGGTGAAGATGCCCGGGGTGCCGCGGCGGAAGCTGATCGCGTGGGTGTGCCCACCGCGGTCCACCTCGACGTCCAGCCGGGCGGAGAGCGCGTTCACCACCGAGGCGCCGACGCCGTGCAGACCACCGGACGCCGCGTACGAGCCACCGCCGAACTTGCCGCCGG
Source organism: Kitasatospora sp. NPDC024654 (assembly GCF_055559155.1). Classification (NCBI taxonomy): domain Bacteria; kingdom Bacillati; phylum Actinomycetota; class Actinomycetes; order Kitasatosporales; family Streptomycetaceae; genus Kitasatospora; species Kitasatospora sp. NPDC024654. The sequence continues at coordinate 19,546 of NZ_JBVHLF010000103.1, read as the reverse complement.
CGTGCAGCTTGGTCATCACGACCTCGACCCCGGACAGGCCGGTCTTGGGCTCGACGTCGACCGGGATGCCGCGGCCGTTGTCGCGGACCTCCACCGAGCCGTCGTCGTGCAGGACCACCTCGATCCGGTCGCAGAAGCCGCCGAGCGCCTCGTCGACCGAGTTGTCGATGATCTCCCACAGGCAGTGCATCAGGCCCCGGCTGTCGGTGGAGCCGATGTACATGCCGGGTCGCTTGCGGACCGCCTCCAGCCCCTCCAGGACGAGCAGATGCCGAGCGGTGTAGTTGGATCCGTCATCCACGGCGCGCAGGGCGGGTGGCACGGTCGTTTCGGCACTCACGCGGTGCACTCCTCCAAAGAGACTTCTGACTCGATCCCGGCGGCTGTTCCGCGGCGGCCGATCGGCGCCGTCACCGCCGCTGCACACTACGCCCCGAGTTCGCAGCTTGTACGCGCTGCGCGAACACGGCCCGGACCCGACCCGCTCGACGGGGTCGCCATCTCGCCCGCGCCCGGCGGGTACTGGCGGACCGTCGACCCCGCGACGAGCGCTGGAACAGCCGAGATGCAGGCTACCGGTGCCCAGGACGGGGCTTATGCTCCAACCCAGTAGGGGATTATGCTACGCCCACCCTCGGACAACAGTTCGATAGAACGTTCGAGTGGTAGACAGGTCGCGGTTTCCGACGCGCATGAACCGAGCGCGCCCGGGGCACGTCCTCATCAACACAGCAGAATCCTCAAAGAAGAAAAGCCACGAGCGGGAACGTTTTCGGCCTGGTTGGATGTTGACCCTGGTACGACAGCTCGTCGAGCTAGAGAAGAGGCGACGTGACTACTGTTCTGACACCTGCGAGCCCGCTCACCGCGGCTGACCGCTGCGACCGCTGCGGCGCCCAGGCCTACCTGCGCGTCGTCCTGGCCAGCGGCGGAGAGCTGCTGTTCTGCGCCCACCACGGGCGGAAGTTCGAGCCGGAGCTCAAGAAGATCGCCGTGGAAATACAGGACGAGAGCGGTCGTCTCGCCACCACGGCGGCCTCTGCCGCCAACGACGAGCGCTGACTCAGTCGCTCCCCTTGACGTGCTGGGGTCGGCCCTTGCGGGCCGGTCCGCTGGGCGGCAGGTCGCACAGGCGATCTGCCGCCCGGTGTCGTTCCCGGACGGGACGCTGGGTAACCGACCCGTCACGGCTGGGAGTTGGACGTGTCCTGGAGTTGGGCTCGAACGGCCTCCGCGACCGCCGCCAGCCTGGTGTAGACGCCGGGGTGCCCGGCCTGCGCACAGCCCGTCCCCCAGGAGACCAGCCCGACCAGCCGGCCGGCCACCACCAATGGGCCGCCGCTGTCGCCCTGGCAGGCGTCCTTGCCCCCCTTGGCCTCTCCGGCGCACACCATGGCACCCGCGTTGAACGTCCCGTCCGGGCCGCCCGGGTAGTCGCGCGCGCACTCCGCGTCAGCGACGATCGGCACCTCCACCGCCCGTAGTGTCGCGGCGTACTTGGCCTTACCCGTGGTGTCACCCCAGCCGTAGACCTGGGCCCGGGTACCCGGCACGTACGGCGCCGTCTCGCCCTGGTCGACCATCGGCAGCACCGGGCGCCCGTCCTGCGGGACGGCCAGCGTGAGCACCGCCACATCCTGCGTGTTCCGGTCGAACGAGTAGTCCGGGTGGATCCAGACCTCACTGACCGCGACCTCGGCCCCCTCCTTGCTCCGCAGGTCGGTCCGACCCACCAGCACCGCCAGCCCCGGCCGCTGGGTCGGCCTGCCGGTGCTCTCGTCGTAGAAGCAGTGCGCCGCCGTGACCACCTTGGTGGGGCTGACCAGCGCGCCGCCGCAGAACTGGCCGGAACGGGCGGAACCGTACTGCGGCTTGCTGGCGATCCCGACCACCCAGGGGTGCTGGGCCGTACTGTCCGCCCAGCCGCCCACGATCCGACGCTCCGCCTGGGCCGGTGTGACACCCACGGCGACCAGCGCGGCGGGCAACGCCGCCAGCAGGGCCAACAACGCCCCCGGGCGCACCGGCCCCGTGCGGCGCGGACGACAGGACGGCAACTGCCCCCGCGGATCGGGACAGCCGGACGGGACGAGCGAGGTGGGCATCACGGAGGGCTCCGGGCGACTCGACGGCAGGCAACGGGCAATCGCCACAGAGTAGTCATTCGATGACCCTGAGTGCCCGTCAAGTCGGTTTCAAACACCCGGACGAGCGATACCGGACACGACCGGATGACGTCGTCGGAACGGCCGGAGGCCCGGGGCTGTTGCCCCGGGCCTCCGGCCGTCGTCGTGCTGCCGAACCGACCGATCAGTCCAGGTAGTCGCGCAGCACCTGGGAGCGCGACGGGTGACGCAGCTTGGACATGGTCTTCGACTCGATCTGGCGGATCCGCTCACGGGTGACCCCGTAGACCTTGCCGATCTCGTCCAGCGTCTTGGGCTGACCGTCCGTCAGACCGAAGCGCATCGAGACCACGCCTGCCTCGCGCTCGCTCAGGGTGTCCAGGACCGAGTGCAGCTGCTCCTGGAGGAGCGTGAAGCTCACCGCGTCGGCCGGGACGACCGCCTCGGAGTCCTCGATCAGGTCACCGAACTCGCTGTCGCCGTCCTCGCCGAGCGGGGTGTGCAGCGAGATCGGCTCGCGGCCGTACTTCTGGACCTCGATGACCTTCTCCGGGGTCATGTCGAGCTCCTTGGCCAGCTCCTCCGGGGTGGGCTCGCGGCCCAGATCCTGGAGCATCTGGCGCTGGACGCGGGCCAGCTTGTTGATGACCTCGACCATGTGCACCGGGATACGGATGGTGCGGGCCTGGTCGGCCATCGCGCGGGTGATCGCCTGGCGGATCCACCAGGTCGCGTAGGTCGAGAACTTGTAGCCCTTGGTGTAGTCGAACTTCTCGACCGCACGGATCAGACCGAGGTTGCCCTCCTGGATCAGGTCCAGGAAGAGCATGCCGCGACCGGTGTAACGCTTCGCCAGCGAGACCACCAGCCGGAGGTTGGCCTCCAGCAGGTGGTTCTTGGCCCGGCGGCCGTCCTCGGCGATGATCTCCAGCTCGCGCTTGAGCTTGGGGGCCAGCTTGTCGGAGGCGCTCAGCTTGTCCTCGGCGAACAGGCCGGCCTCGATCCGCTTCGCGAGCTCGACCTCCTGCTCGGCGTTGAGCAGCGGGACCTTGCCGATCTGCTTGAGGTAGTCCTTGACCGGGTCGGCGGTGGCACCGGCGACCGCGACCTGCTGGGCCGGCGCGTCGTCCTCGTCGTCGTCGGAGAGAACGAAGCCCTCCGACTCCTCCTCCGGCTCGGCACCCGCCTCGGGCTCCGCCTTGCCGCCGGTCAGCGCCACGTCGTCCAGCAGCTCCTCGTCACCGAGCAGCTCGTCCTCGCCCTTCTCGGCCTTGGTCGCGGTCTTCTTCGCCGCGGTCTTCTTGGCCGGCGCGGCCTTCTTCGCCACCGCCTTCTTCGCCGGGGCCGCGGCGGCGACCTTCTTCGCCGCCACCGGCTTGGCGACCGACTCGAGCGGCGCGACCGGCGAGGCCTCCACCGTCACGGCGGTGACCGAGGTCACGGCGGGCGCGGCCACGGTCGCGGCGGGCGCGATCCGCACCGGGGGCTTGGTCGGGGCGGCCGGGGTACGCGTGGTGACCGCCTTGGTGGCGGTGCGCTTCGTGGTGCTCTTGGCAGCGACGCTCTTGCGCTTGGCGGCGGACGGCTCGGCCGCGCTGACCATCAGGTCCACCCCTTCCTCAATCAACACCTGGTTGAGGCTGCGCATGACGTTCTTCCACTTGGTGACCGGGATCTGGTCCGCCTCGAAGGCCTGGCGCACGTCGTCACCGGCGATCTGCCCCTGGGCCTTGCCCCGCTCGATGAGCGCCAGCAGGGCCGCGGACTCGGCGATCTCGGGGGGGAGCGAACGGGAAGTGCTGGCCGACACGAACAACCTCTCGGACGAAGAGTGGACTCGAACCCGTACCGGACCGCCCGAGAGGGCGAGGAATGATCGCGCGCCACAGGGCACGCTGTCGGTTCCGACCGGCTCGGACTTGAGGACTGGGGGGGACTGGGTTGGCAGGACGCTGGATTGTGGAACGGCAACAGCGCCGCAGACCAACACAGCATTCTGACATGGTGCGGCATTCCGGAGCTGCTTCCGCTCCGTACACATCGCTGCCGCTCCCCAAGTGTTACGCATGCCGGTCGTGGTACAGGTCACACGCCGACCGCGGCCCCTCCCCGGGCCGCCCGCTACTCGTCATTCTCGCCCGACCGCCGCCCGCTCACCAGCGGTGCGGGCCCTCCGGGTGCTCCACGGCTCGTCGCTCGGGGCAGCCGGAGGGCGCCTACCCTCCCGCGGGTCCGCGGCCGGCCCGCTCAGTGCTCGCGCGGGGCCGGGACGGCGTGCTCCACGTCCGGGTGGACGGTGAGCAGGGCCCGCATCGCCGCCTCGGCGGCCGTGCCGTCGCCGGTGCCGAGCGCCTCCACCAGGCGGACGTGCACACTGACCGAGCTGTCCGAGGGGCGCTCGCAGGCGGTGGCCGGTCCGCCGGAGACCTGCAGAGCCGAGGCGACGATGCCGGAGAGGTGCTCCAGCATCCGGTTACCGGCCATCTGCAGGACCAGGCCGTGCAACTCGGCGTCGGCCCGCGAGAAGGTGATCAGATCGCCCTGGGCTGCCGCGTGGCCCATGATCTCGGCCATCTCGGCCAGTCGCTGCTGGACGTCCTCCCGGCCGTGGCCGGCGGCGAGGCGGGCGGCGAGCGGCTCGATCGCCCAACGCAGCTCGAACAGCTCGCGGCGCTGCTCGTCGCGCTGCGGCCCGAAGGCGCGCCACTCGATGATGTCCGGGTCCAGCAGGTTCCAGTCGCCGACCGGCCGGACCCGGGTGCCGACGTTGGGACGGGCGCTGACCAGGCCCTTGGCCTCCAGCACGCGCAGCGACTCGCGCACTACGGTGCGCGAGACCTCGAAGCGCTGGCCGATCTCCTCGGGGACCAACGGGCGGTCGGCGCCGAGGTCACCGGAGACGATCATCTGGCCGAGTTGCTGGACGAGCTGTCCGTGCAGCCCGCGGCCGCGGCTGCTGGTGGTCTTGCGGCCGACCCGGGCGAGATCGCTCTCCGCCCCGTCCCATCGGGGGACCGGGCCAGAGGGCCGATCGGCGTAGGAAAAACGGTCGGGCTCGACAGCGCCGGGGGCAGCGGCCTCGGCGGTGCGGGCGGCGGTCATGGCAGGGTGCGCAAGGGTACTCACACGTCCTTTGTCGGCGATCGGAGGGTCGGGCTTGAGAATTCTCGTGAAAAGCACACGAAAGGGTGATCGCCCATGACTGGATAATTGACTTCTTATCAGGAGGAAACGGCCATACCGGTCGGCAGACGGTGCTGCCACTGATCTTCGGGCGACCGTTCGGATCCCGGGTCGTGACAGCCCGGCAGCATCGGCTGGACCGAATGGCTCAACCGGCGCCCACCTGCCCGCCGGGCTCAGTAGGAACGGCGGTGGAGCTGCGCCAGCAGACAGACCACCAGGAGCAGCGCGGCAGGAACCAGGAAGGCGATCAGTGCCAGTGGCTGGGTCGTCTCGACCAGCGCCGCCAACGGAGCCGCCAACTGCGGCGACCGGCCGGCCGTGGCGGACTCGTAGAGCTGCTCCAACGGGTGCTGGAACGGCAGCGCCGCCTCCGTACGGGCCACCCACACCGGACCGCCGCGCTGCAGCAGCGCACTGCTGAGCGGCTCGACCAGCAGCGGCAGCGCGCAGAGCAACAGCAGCCCGGCGACCGCGCTGCGGGTCAGCGCCGCGGCCAGCACCCCGGTCCAGCCCGCCGCGACCACCAGCGCGGTGAAGAACACCAGTACCAGGACCGGGCGCTGATCGGTGCGCAGCAGCACCGGGGAGAACAGCCGGTCGGCCGAGGTGACCGGCCGCAGGGCGACCCGGAGCACGGCGGCGTCCAGCAGCAGCGAGACCATGGCCAGCCCGGCCGAGACCACCGCGCTGACGGCCAGCTTGCCGAGCAGCAACCGCACCCGGCTGCCGTACCGGCTCTGGGACGCCGCCAGCCCGGGGTACTGGACCTCGTGGGCGGAGGCCAGAGCGCCCAGGGCTCCGGCCGCCAGGGCGGCCAGCGGGATCGGCAGCAGCGGCACGGACGCGGTGAGCAGCCGGACCGCTCGGGTCACCGGGAGCGGCCCGGGGGCCGACTGGTGGGCGAGCACGGCTGTCACGGCGGCGCCGGTGAGCAGCGCCGCGGCCAGGATCAGCCAGGTGGAGCGGAGCCCGAACAAGCGCCGTCCCTCGTAGGCCAGTACGCGCACAGGTCACCCGTTCCAGTGGTCGGGCCCGGTCAAGGGCTCGGGGATGAGGTCGGCCCCGGTCTGCGGAGGCTTGGTGGCGGAGCCGGGCGGCGTGCCCGGTCCGGGGACGGCCACGGTGACGGGGGCGGGCCCGGCCATGGGGGCCGGCCCGGCGTCAAGCAGAGTGGTGGGGGAATCGCCGAGATCGGTGGGCAGGACCACGGTGGGTGGACCATCGGCCGGCTTCGGGGTGGGCGTGACCTCGGTGGCGGGACCCGGCAGGCCCCGGCCCGGCTGGGACGCGCCGAGCACCCGCAGCGTCCGGGGCCGCGCGCCCACCCCGGCCGGCAGCAGCTGGACCGCCGGGGGCGCGGGAGTGCGGGTCACCGCCGACTGCAACGCCCGGGGGGCGGGCTGCTCCACCACGCGGTCGGCGAGTTCGTGCAGCAGGATGCCGTTGCGGTAGGCCAGTTCACCGATCTCGGTGCGCTCCAGGCCGCTCACCGCGATGCCGGCCCGGCCGTCCGGGCGGACCTCTGCGCCCTGGTCCAGCAAGAGGTCGGTGAGCCGGGCCATCTGCGGACCGCGGACCGCTACCTCGGGGTGCAGCCTGGTCCGGCGGAACTCGGCGACCGCCTGGTCCGCGACCACCCGCCCCTCGTCCAGGGTGATCACTCGGTCGCCGAGCAGCGCGGCCTCCTGCGGGCTGCGGGTGGTGACCAGCACCGAGCCGCCGCCCGCCGGGAAGGCCCGGAGGAAGGCGTGCAGCCACTCGGCGTTGCGCGGCGAGAGGTCCTCGGCGGGGGCGTCGAGCAGCAACGTGCCCGGGTCGCCGAGCAGCGCGGTCGCCAGTGCGAGGCGGCGGTTCATGCCCAGGGAGAAGGACTTCAGCCGGTGGTCGGCCATGGCCGCCAGGCGGGTCTGCTCCAGCAGCGCGTCGGCCCGGGCGGCCGGGACGCCGACCGCGGCGGCCAGCATGCGCAGGTGGCCGAGCGCGGTGCGGTTCGGGTGGCCGAGCGAGCGGTGGGCGGTCGGCAGCACCACGCCGACCTCCCGCTCCGGGCGGCGCAGCCGTCGGTATGCCCGCCCGTTGAAGAGGGTGGCCCCCTGACCGTGCTCCAGCCCCAACATCAGCCGCAGCGCCGTGGTCTTACCGGCGTTCTCCGGGCCCAACAGCACGGTGATGGCGCCGGGTCGGGCGTCGAGGGAGAGTTCGAGCAGCGCCGGACGACCACCTCGGCGGTAGACCTTGGTGAGTCCGTTGGCCTGGATCATCGCTGGCTGCTCCCATCGGCTCGGCTGCCCCGACCGGGGGCTGCACGGGTCGCCCCGGTGCCAGCACCCTAGGACGCGTGAGGGGAGATTCCGGGCATTGCGGAAACGCCACGGGCAACTCAGCGGCCCGCCTCACTCGATCAGGGGACAGCCCGGCCGGGCTTCCGGCCGACCGCCCGCGACCGCGCGCTCACTGCTCCGGGCGCAGCATTGGCGGGTTGAGGACGGTGGCGCCGCCGGCGGTGAACAGCTGTGCGGGGCGCCCGCCCTGACGGGTGGTCGTGCCGCCCGAGGGGACCAGGAAGCCGGGTGTGCCGGTGACCTTGCGGTGGAAGTTGCGCGGGTCCAGCGCCACTCCCCAGACCGCCTCGTAGACCCGGCGCAACTCGCCAACGGTGAACTCCTTGGGGCAGAACGCGGTGGCCAGCGCGGAGTACTCGATCTTGGAACGGGCCCGCTCGACGCCCTCCTCCAGGATCAGGGCGTGGTCGAAGGCGAGCGGCTCGCGGTCCGCCGCGCCCGCGCCGAGCAGTTCGCTGACCGGCGCCCACCGCGCGCCGCGGGTGTCGCCACCCGGCCTGGGCGTCGGCAGGTCCGGGGCGAGGGCGAGGTGGGCCACGCTCACCACCCGCATCCGCGGGTCGCGCTGCGGGTGGCCGTAGGTGGCCAGCTGCTCCAGGTGCGCGCCGGCGGTGTCCTGGCCGGGGGTGGAGTAGGCGCGCAAGCCGGTCTCCTCGGCCAGCTCCCGTGAGGCCGCCTCGCCGAGGCCCTCGTCCGGGCGCACGAAGCCACCGGGCAGCGCCCAGTAGCCCTGGAAGGGCGGCTCACCCCGGCGCACCAGCAGTGCGCAGAGCTCGTGCTCCCTGACAGTCAGCACCACCAGGTCGACCGTGACTGCGAACGGGGGAAAGGCCGACGGGTCATAGCGCGACATGAGGCCGATCATAGTCGTCTTTCTGACGATAAACACGAGGTCGGACAGGGACGCGTTCGGGCTCGGGCCCGCATCGGCCTGATCGCCCGAGCCGGCCGGGAACGCCGGCGAGCCGTCAGCAGGCACCGAGTTGCAGGTCGGAGGAGGCCTCCTCGATCACGGCGACGCCGATCCGGCTGACCCGGACCGAGAACGGCTCGCCCGCCACCCGCAGACCCGCGAGCCCCAGCTCCCCGAGGGGTGCGGTACTGGCGGGCCGGATCACCACCCGGCGGGCCGGCGCGTCGGGGCGTACCCCGGCCAGGGCGAAGACCGCGTGCACGGCGCCGGTCGCGGCCGTCGCGGCGGGACGGCAGGCGGCCGGGTGTGGCACGGGCGGGCAACCCGGCAGCCGCTGCTCCCCGGCGTACATCTCCGGGAGCCGGCCGCCGAATAGCGCGGAGGCGGCCAGCAGACCCTCCAGCAAGGTCCCGGCCTCCCGTTCGAGGCCCGCGCCGGCGAGGCCGGCGACGGCCAGCGCGGTCTCCAGCACCCGTACCACGCCGCTCCGGTGACCCAGCGGGTTGAACCGGGACGACCTGGCACTGAGGGTCCGTAGCCCCCAACCGCAGTCCAGTTCGGGGGTGACCAGCCGCTGCGCCAACAGCCGGGTCTGCTCCCGGTCGAGCAGACCCGGCAGGGACTCGCCCTCGGCACCGAGGCCGGGATCGAGCAGGTGGACGAAGGAGCAGGTGACGGCCGGCACCGTGCGCTCGTCCGCGATCAGCGCGGCGGCCGGTCGTCCCCCCGCGAGGTCGTCGACCCAGAAGCGCTCGCGGAACCGGCCGCGCAGCGCGGCTGCCCACTCCTGCCACTCGGCGGCCCCCGGCCGCCCGAAGGCCGCCAGCAACTCGGCGCCGTGCAGCGCCGCGCGGTGGGCCAGGGCCTGGACCTCGCAGCGGGCGACCGGCCGATGGCCGGGGCGGTCGTCGGCGAACCGCACCAGGTCGGTCACGAAGCCCTCGACGGCGTTGGCCCCGGCCGCCGTGCGCAACGCGCCGAGCGCCCGCTCGGCGGCCGGCAGCAGCTCCACGACCTCCTGCCGGGGCATCCCCCAGCGCCAGGCCTCGGCCAGCACCGTGACGAAGAGCAGGGTGGCCTCGGTGGCCGTGCAGGAGGGCGGCAGTTCGGGACCGGCGTGCCGGAACGGGCCCGGGATGACACCGTCAGCGCGGCCGGGCCCACCGCCGGTCTGCTGACGGCGGGCCAGCGCGCGCAGGGTGCCCGCGGCCAGCCGGGTACCGAGCGGCAGCGTCAGCCGGGCAGCCCACAGCGCGTCGGCCGCGGCGAGGCCGAACCGCCAGGGCGCACCGGAGGCGGCGTAGAGGTCCGTGGGACGGTCCGGGTCGGCGAGCAGCAGCCCACCGAGCGCTTCCAGGGACCGGCCGACCAGGACCGCGGCCCGCGGGTCGTCGCACCGGACCTCCAGCTCGGACCAGGGTCGCGGCACGCCGGCGCCGCGCCCGACCGGCGGGCGGACCACCGCCGCGGCGGCCGGCGCCGGCGCGCTCTCCAGCTCCACCCGCAGCTCGACCGACCAACGGGCGCCCGGTTGTACCTCCAGATCCCAACGCAGCACTCCCGCGCCGGCCAGTACCACGTGCGGTGAGGGCCGGGCCGTCACGGTGGCGCTGTGACCACGGCCGCTCCAGCGCAGGCCGGCCGACTGGACCTGGCCGGGGACGTCCGCCGAGCGCTCCCCGCCGGCGATCCCGGCCAGGCTGCCGAGATCGGTGCCCAGCGCGATCTCCAACGGGAGGCGGGCCGGGCGGGCACCGGCGTTCCGGATGGTGACGGTCTCCACCCCGTCGGCGTGCCGGAGCCGCTCCACCGTCAGGGCCGGGTCGGGATCGAGATCGCCCGGTAGCCGGACCGCCGCCAGGAAGCGGGCCTGGGTCGCCGAGGAGAGGTCGCCCTGGAGGGCAAGGGGCTCGACGCCGCCCAGCCTGATCTCCATCCGGCTCAGCGCCCGGACACCGGACCGGAAGAACCCGTGCAGCCCGCTCCCCCGGAGCTGTCCGTCCGTACCCGAGGCCGCCATCGCCGGAGCGTTGACGCAGAGCACGTCGCCGTGGGCCGAAGCCGGTTGCCGGCGCGACCGGGCGGCCGAGCGCACGGCGCCGCTCGGCGCGGCTGCGGTCCGGGATCCGCCGACCGTCTCGGGCGGCGTCGCGGTCTGTGCTGGCCTGAGCGCCGTCACCGGGCTCTCCTCCTTTCGGCCGGCAGGTCGGGCCCGCAGGCCACGGCCGCCGTGAGTGGCCGCCCTCGCGCTCGGACCAAGCCGGAGGCGGTAGAGCACCGGGATCACGGTGGCGGGCCCGGATCGGCCAGACCACCGCTCCCCCACGGTCGGTACCACCGCGCGCCGCGTCCTCGGCGGTGTCCCGGAGAGTGAACGCGGCGCACCTGGCACAGGTCACGCCCAGCCGCCCGGCGGCTGCGGCGGGGCCGACGAATCCGACGCCGGTCCCCGGCCCGGCACACTCGTCCGGGCGGCTGCGCTCCGGATACGGACGGCTCCCGATCCACCGGGCGGGCGCCAGGATACGGTGCCGGTGAGGCGCTGCACCCCGCACGGGGTTCACAGGTCGGCGCCCCAGCGCACCGAGCCCAGACCGAGGAGTCGCATGTCCGCCGTCAGCCGCCAGCCCGGGACCGTCCTGACCGACCATCTGTTCCAGGTCCCGCTGGACCACGCAGCTCCGCACGGCGAGCAGATCGAGGTCTACGCCCGCGAGGTGGTCGCGGCGGGCAAGGAGCGGGCCGACCTGCCCTGGCTGCTCTTCCTCCAGGGCGGTCCCGGCGGCCGGGCCAACCGGCCGCTGGGCCGGGACACCTGGCTCGACCGGGCCCTGGACGACTACCGGGTGCTGCTGCTCGACCAGCGCGGTACCGGACGCTCGACCCCGGCGACCCGGCAGACGCTGCCGCTGCGCGGCGGTGCCCAGGAGCAGGCGGAGTACCTCTCGTACTTCCGCGCCGACTCGATCGTCCGGGACGCCGAACTGATCCGTCATCAGCTCCTCGGTGAGCACGGCAAGTGGAGCCTGCTCGGCCAGAGTTTCGGCGGGTTCTGCACCCTGACCTACCTGTCGCTGGCCCCTGCGGGGCTGCGGGAGGCACTGGTGACCGGCGGGCTGGCCGGGCTGCGCAGCAGCGCGGCCGACGTGTACCGCGCCGCCTACCCGCGGGTGACCCGCAAGAACCGGGCGCACTACGCCCGTTACTCGCAGGACGTGGAGGCGGTCCGGCGGGTCGTCGAGCACCTGGCGGTGGCACCCGCGCGGCTGCCGGGTGGCGGACTGCTGACCGTGCCGGCCTTCCAGTCGCTCGGGCCGATGCTCGGCTCGGGCACCGGGTCGGACACCCTGCACTACCTGCTGGAGGACGCCTGGGTGCGGGGCAGCGCCGGCCTGGAGCTCTCCGACACCTTCCTCGCGGGCGTCCAGTCGCGGCTCTCGTTCGCGGAAGGGCCGCTCTACGCGGTGCTGCACGAGTCGATCTACGGCCAGCGCTCGGTGGACGCCGGCCCGACCGCCTGGGCGGCTGAGCGGGTGCGCAAGGAGTTCCCGGAGTTCGACGCCGCGGCGGCGCTGGAGACCGGCGACCCGGTGCACTTCACCGGCGAGATGATCTACCCCTGGATGTTCGAGACCGACCCGGCGCTGCAGCCGCTGCAGGGCGCGGCGGAGCTGCTCGCGCAGCGCACCGACTGGCCCGACCTGTACCGCCCCGAGGTGCTGGCGGCCAATCAGGTCCCGGTGGCCGCCGCCGTCTACCACGACGACATGTACGTCGACACCGCTGGTTCGCTGGCGACGGCGGACGCGGTGCGGGGGCTGCGGACCTGGGTCAGTAACGAGTGGGAGCACGACGGCCTGCGGGTCAGCGGCGGCCAGGTCCTGGACCGGCTGATCCGCATGGTCCGAGGTGAGCTGTAGCGGCCGAGCGAGGGGCGGGGTGGGGGTGCCGGGCCCTGGCCGAGCGGGGCTGGGGTCCGGCGCGGGCGGCGGAGTCGCCGACGGCGGTGCCTGTGGGAGGGGCGGGGCCGAACGCTGGGGCGGCGCGCTGCGGGCCGGGAGAAGGCGGCTGAGGAGGACGAACGGGCCGGATCGCCGGGGCGTCGTCGGGGTGCGGGTCATTTCAGCCTCCGATCGAGGTGGCACGGGTCGGTCCGGGCGGGCGGGGGCCGCGCTGGCGCGGTCGCCCGGGTTGCCCGGGGCGGCTGGGTCGGGGACGGGCGGCGGGCGCGGAACCGCTGGTCGGCGGGGAGGAGCGGGCCGGCGGCTTCGCGGGAGGGTGGGCGCCCTCGGCAGCCGGCGCGGGACCGGGCGGAGAGACGGGGCCGGGCGGGCCCGGCTGAGCGGGCTCGGCAGCCGGCGGCGTGGGACCGGGCGAGTCCGCCTGCGGGGATTCGGACTGCGGGGCGAGCCGGCGGGCGCGTTCGACGCGGACCGTGGCGAGCAGGCGGTCGGGCCGCAGCCCGCCGTTGAGGGAACCGTAGAGCAGGCGGGCGAGGGCGTAGCCCGGATCGAGGTCGAGCGCCCGGGCGAGGACCACGCGGCTGGTCGCGGTGTCCCCCGCGAGCCAGGCCGTCCAGGCGAGGAGGGTGAGCGGGGCTGCCGCGTACTCCTCGTAGGGCGGCACGCAGCGTCGGGCCAGGAACCGCCAGAGCCGCTGGGCGCAGGCGAGTTCGGCCGGTTCGGCGTACTCGGCCGCCCGGTCCCGGCCAGCTCGGTCCTGCAGGCCGAGGATCAGCCTGGCGGCCTGCTCGTCGTCCAGCTCCGATGTGCCGTCGGCGAATTCAGCCATCGCCTGATCGATCAGCCGGCCGGTCTCCGCCAGCACGCCGTCCGGCCCGTCCGGCGCGTCGAAGGCGACCAGGAGCGAGCCCAACTGCCGCTCGAAGGCGAGCCGTTGCCGGTCGCACTCGGGCGGGCCGATCGGGGCGATCGTCGCCGCGATCGCCTTGCGGCTACCGCGCGGCGCCAGGCCGGCGAAGGTGGCCGCCGTCACGGCGGGGCCCGGATCCGGCCCGGACCGGACCGGCAGACCTCCCGGGTCGCAGCAGCGGGGATCGGCGCACAGGAAGGACCACCAGCGGCCCTCGGAGACGCAGAGCGACTCCTTCACCGGCAGGTCGAGCGTCCGGAAGGCCCGTAGCAGGTGAGCGGCGAGCGGGCGCAGCCCGGCCAGCACCGGCGGCCCGTTCGGCTCCGGGTCCCGGCACAGGTACAGCAGCACGGCGCGCGGACGACAGTCGCGGTCCTCGGAGAGCTCGACCAGCAGCCGGGCCGCCTCGGTCGCGATCACCGGCCAGTCCCCCGGCTCGTCCGGGATGTCGAGCCGGATCACGCCGCCTTGCCGCAGGTCCGGGCCCTGCAGACCGACGGCGACGATGCTGTCGTCCGGATAGAAGCCGAGCAGGTAGGGCAGCATCGCGGCCATGTCGGCCGGGCCGCGCATCCGCACCGGAGGCCCGCCGGGGGGACCGGGGAGGTGGCCGAGGCCGGGGACGATGGGACCGGGGTCCTCGTGGTTCACGGCGTCTTCGTGGTTCATGGCGGCAGCGTGACGCCGATTCCTCGGCTCGTCCGAGAATTCTTCGGCCCTGTGGACAACCCCGGGGCTGTGGACAACGCCCGCTCCCGGGTTGTCCACACCCCCCGGTTCGTCCACAGCCGGACGGGCGGTTGGCCCGGTGTCGGCCGCACGCGGTTACATGGACCCCATGGACCCCATGGACCAGCCCGTGCCACCCGTCGCCCCGCCCGCCCCCGCGTCGACCGCCCCCGCGTCGACCGGTTCCGCGCCGATCAATTCCGCGACGGCCGACCGCGCCGCGGTTCGCGCCCGCGCCGAGGCGGTGCTGCGCGAGCTCGCCGGGCCCGCCGCCGTGCTGCGCGAGGACCAGTGGCTGGCGATCGAGGCGCTGGTGGTCGATCGCCGCCGGGCCCTGGTCGTGCAGCGCACCGGGTGGGGCAAGTCCGCGGTCTACTTCATCGCCACCGCGTTGCTGCGGGCCGGCGGCGCCGGGCCGACCGTGATCGTGTCGCCGCTGCTCGCCCTGATGCGCAACCAGGTCGACTCGGCAGCGCGGGCCGGGATCCACGCCCGCACGATCAACTCGGCCAACCCCGAGGAGTGGGATCAGATCCAGGCCGAGGTGGCGGCCGGCTCGGTGGACATCCTGCTGGTCAGCCCCGAACGGCTGAACAACCCCGACTTCCGGGACAACGTCCTGCCCAAACTGGCCGCTTCCACCGGTCTGTTGGTGGTCGACGAGGCGCACTGCATCTCCGACTGGGGTCACGACTTCCGCCCCGACTACCGCCGACTGCGCACGATGCTCGCCGAACTCTCGCCCGGCGTACCGGTGCTGGCGACCACTGCGACGGCCAACGCCCGGGTGACCGAGGACGTCGCCGAGCAGTTGGGCACCACCGGCACCGACGGCCGGGCCCTGGTGCTGCGCGGACCGCTCGACCGGGAGAGCCTCAGCCTGTCGGTGCTCGCACTACCGGACCCGGCGCACCGGCTCGGCTGGCTCGCCGACCACCTGGCCGAGCTCCCGGGCTCGGGGATCATCTACACGCTCACCGTGGCCGCCGCCGACGAGGTCACGGACTTCCTGCGCGGGCGTGGCTTCCCGGTCGCCTCGTACTCCGGCCGGACCGAGGACGCCGAGCGCCGCAGCGCCGAGGCGGACCTGCTGGCCAACCGGGTCAAGGCACTGGTGGCGACCTCGGCGCTGGGGATGGGCTTCGACAAGCCCGACCTCGGGTTCGTGGTGCACCTGGGCTCGCCGGGTTCGCCGATCGCCTACTACCAGCAGGTCGGCCGAGCCGGCCGCGGGGTGGACCGGGCCGAGGTGCTGCTGCTGCCCGGGCGCGAGGACGAGGCGATCTGGCGTTACTTCGCCTCGCTCGGCTTCCCGCCCGAGGAGCAGGTCCGGCGCACTCTCGACGCGCTTGCCGAGGCCGGCCGCCCGCTCTCCACCGCCGCGCTGGAGGCCCGGGTGGACCTGCGCCGGGCCCGGCTGGAGACCATGCTCAAGGTGCTGGACGTGGACGGCGCCGTCCGCCGGGTGCGCGGCGGCTGGCTGGCCACCGGGGAGAGCTGGGTCTACGACGGGGAGCGGTACGCCAAGGTGGCCCGGGCCCGCGCGACCGAGCAGCAGGCGATGCGCGAGTACGCGAGCACCGACCGCTGCCGGATGGAGTTCCTGCGCCGCCAGCTGGACGACGAGCAGGCGGCGCCCTGCGGGCGCTGCGACGTCTGCGCGGGTCCGCGGCACCCGGCGAGCGTCTCCACCGAGGCCCTCAACGCGGCCCGGGCGGCGCTCGGCCGCCCCGGGGTGGCCTTCGAGCCGCGGCGGCTCTGGCCGACCGGCATGGAGGCCCTCGGCGTCCCGCTCAAGGGCCGGATCCCGGCCGACGAGCAGGCCGAGCCCGGCCGGGCGCTCGGGCGGCTGTCCGACATCGGCTGGGGCGGACGGCTGCGCACGCTGCTGGCCGACGGCGCACCGGACACCGCCGTGCCGTCCGACCTGCTGGACGCGCTGGTCACCGTGCTGGCGGACTGGGCACGCGGCCCCGGCGGCTGGGCCGGGAGCGATCCGCAGACCGCTCGGCCGGTCGGCGTGGTGACCATGACCTCGGCGTCCCGACCCGAGCTGGTGGGGAGTCTTGGCGCGCGGATCGCGGCGATCGGGCGGTTGCCGCTGCTCGGCCGGATCGAGTACGCGGAGGGACGGCCTCCGTACGGCGCCCGGAGCAACAGCGCGCAGCGGCTGCACTCGCTGGCGGGCTCGCTGGTGCTGCCGTCCGAGCTGACGGCGGCGCTGGCGAAGGCGCCGGGACCGGTGCTGCTGGTGGACGATCTGGTCGACAGTGGCTGGACGGTGACGGTGGCCGCCCGGCTGCTCCGCCGGGCCGGGGCCGCGGGGGTGCTGCCGCTGGTCCTGGCGGTGCAGGGGTGACGGGGAAGGAGCGCGGGCGGGGCCAGGGCCGACGCGCGGAGTCGGTGGAGGCGGCCGGGCTCGGTCCGCGCGCGTGCGGGTCAAGTGGCAGCCGGGGCGTGGGAGTACGCGCGGGGCACCAGTGGCGGGCAGGGGCCGCCGAGCGGGACGCGGGCACGGACAGGCCCGCCCGGTCCCGGCCCGCCGGACCGGGGTGAGCCGGCCGCGCGGGCGGCGAAAGGGCGCCGTGGACGGGCGGCGCGAGGCGACGAGCCGTCACCGCGTCGACGGCGGAGCCGGGCCGGGAGTTTCCAGGAGGGTGCCGAGTGCCGGGTGGGACGCAGCGCGCTCGGGCCCGGTTTGCGCCATCCGGGGAATATATCCGGCAGATACGAGGCTTTCGGGCGGAATTCGTCATTTCATCGTTGCCGGTCGGCCCCGAATGCCGTGAGAATTGCGACGTACCCAAGCCTCGGTCCGCCGGACCCGGGCTCGGCGTACCCACGCGCCCGCGCGGTCAGCAGCCCGGCGAGAGGAGGACCATGGTCCACGGTATCGACCGGGGACGGCTCTCCACCGCCGCCAAGCGGACCATCGATCTGGAAAGCTGGTCCAGCTCCGGGGTACCGCTGCTCCGCGACCCGCGCGCCCTCGTCACCGAGCTGCACCAGCTCCACCTGCCCCAGCCGGGAACCGGCGTGATCGCCGTGCTGGACCTCGACCACCGGGTGGTGGCCTCGGCCTCGGTCGCGCCCCGGCCGCAGGCCGTCGACGGCTGGCAGTACCGCAACGACCTGCTGGCCCTGTTGCGCCGGGTGATCCCGCACGACCTGCGGCTGGCGGTACCGCGACGGACTGCGGTGCTCCTCTGCTGCCGCGACGGCGCGGACGGCTGGACCGAGCCGGACGGCCCCCGGATGTGGGCACTGCGCGACGCCGCCGCGCTGCACGGCCTGCGCTGCGGGGCCTACGTCACACTGACGCCGAGTGGCTGGCAGGTGCCGGGCGAGGGTCGGCACGGCCGTACCCCGCACGCGGGCTCCTGGGCCGAGCGCCCGGTGCGCACGGTCTCCGAGCTGCCGCCGCAGATCGCGGCGGGGCAGCCGCCCGGACTCGCCAGGTCGGGCCCGGCCTGGCCGTCACGGCCGGTGCGAGGTCAGCTCCCGGCCTCGGGGGCCGCGCCGTACCGGCACGTCGCCCGCTGACCTGTCAGGCCGACGGGCGGGCGGAGGAACGGACGAGCGGACCGGCGGACAGGCAGGGCGGCGGGCTGGCGCCCGCGAAGCGCGGTCACCACCGGCAAGGCCCCAACCGATGGGCGTGGGAACGGCTTTCAGCGACCCGACGAGGTGTCAGTCGAAGCCCCGCCCGTCCGACCGTCGGACGGGCGGGGCTTCGGGGAACACGCAGGATTTCGGTGTCAGGCCGGTACGGCCTGCCCACCGGCGATCGGCGTGCCGGCCAGCTCCTCGGTCGCCCCGCAGACCACCAGCAGCGACACCGCGTGGGAGAGCGCCTGCTCGACCGTTCGCACGGCACGGCCCGCCGCGGCGGGCCCGAGCACGAGCACGACCACCTCCCGGCGGACCGGGCGCACGGTCGCGAGGTCCGCGTAGAACACGTCACCGCCCTCGGCGAGCTGCGCCCAGTAGCGCTCCTCGCCGAAGGAGAGTTCGTGCTGCTGCCACGGGTGCGGCGCACCGGTGGTCAGCACCAGGACGTCGCCGGGATTGCGCCCCGCGTCCAGCAGCAGGTCCACCGCCTCGTCGGCGCGCTCCAGCACGACCGCCGGAGTGGCCGGGACCAGCTGCACCGCCGGGCCGGCCACCCGCCGCGGCCCGGGCTTGGGAATCTGGCCCGCCCGCGGCCCCGGGCGGGGCGGGCCGGGACGCGGGGCCGCCGGCCGCGGTCCCGGGACGACGGCTCCCGGCGCACCGGGACGGGCCGACGCCGGCGCGGCGGAGTGGGCGGGGCTGACAGGGGACGCGCTGCCGGCGGCAGGCGTACTGAGGGCTTGTGCGTCCGACTCGCGGGGGAAGGGAACGCCGGGGCCCGGGAGGCTCTCGTGAATCTCCGGCTCCTCGGGGAAGACAGGCATACCCGGATATCTATCAAATGCCGGTCGAATGCGCACGGGCGCCCCACCTGTTGGGCACCCCACCACCATCGGGATTCGAAGAATTCATGTCGGCGACTACTGTTGAGGGTTACTCAGAAACCCAGCGTGAGCTGCTCGCCCTGATCGACCTCCACGGGCACCACCCGGGAGCGCTTGAGATGGCGCCACCGCGGCAGCGCGTCGAGGTACGCCCAGGACAGCCGGTGGTGCTCGGTCGGCCCGAGCTCCTCCAACGCGGCACGGTGCACCGGCGACGGGTAGCCGGCGTTGTCGTCGAACCCGAACGCGGGGTGTTCCGGTGCCAGCGCGGCCATCAGCCCGTCCCGGTGGACCTTGGCGAGCACCGAGGCCGCGGCGACGCAGACGCAGCTCTGGTCGCCCTTGATCACCGTGCGGACCTGCCAGGAGCCGCCGAGGTAGTCGTGCTTCCCGTCGAGGATCACCGCGTCCGGGCGGACCGGCAGCCCCGCCAGGGCCCGTTCGGCGGCCAGCCGCAGCGCCGCCGTCATGCCCAGCTCGTCGCACTCCTCGGGCGAGGCCTGGCCGAGCGCGTACGCGGTCACCCAGTCCGCCAGCAGCGGCGCGAGCTGCTCCCGGCGCCGCACGGTCAGCAGCTTGGAGTCGGTCAGCCCTTCGGGCGGCCGGCGCAGCCCGGTCACCGCCGCCCCGACCGTCACCGGCCCGGCCCAGGCGCCGCGCCCCACCTCGTCCAGCCCGGCGACCAGGGTGGCCCCCGCCCGGCGCAGCGAACGCTCCACGCTGTGGGTCGGCGGGGTGTACGGCATGGCGGGCGATCCGTTCGGCAGGTGTCTCGGGTACGGCTCCAGCCTAGTGCTGCTCCGCGTTAATTCGTGGAGGGGTGTTGATCAGGCTGCCTCCTTGAGTGGGGTGCCGTCGTAGGTCCAGCGGAAGGGCTTGGCG